>JAZOVI010000148.1:0-4271 GCA_045658625.1 Faecousia sp. | reverse complement strand
CAAGGCACTTGCGGCCAAAGGCCAGCCGATCGGCATAGTCCCGGTTGGCGCGGAGCTTTGCATCCAGGTAGGACTGATAATCCAAAAGCAGGAAATAGTGGTCTGCCTTGTGCCAATGGGTGCCGTCCAGCAGAGCGTGGTACAACTCTCTCTGGCCATCATCGGTAGGTACAGTACCATCTACCAAAGTGTCAATCGCTCTGCGCAGATAAGGATTGGTATCATAGATGCCGCGGGCGTAGTAGGTATCCCGGGCAGCATTGATCTCATCCACGGTAGCGCCGAAAATGTAGTTATTTTCCATACCGGCTTCCTTAACGATTTCCACGTTAGCGCCGTCAAGAGTACCCAGGGTTACTGCGCCGTTGAGCATCAGCTTCATATTGCCGGTGCCGGAGGCTTCTGTGCCGGCAGGAGAGATCTGCTCGGAAACATCTGCCGCAGGGATAATATGCTCTGCGTAGGAGCAGTTATAGTTCTGTACAAAAACTACTTTCAGCTTCTCGTGAACATCGGGGTCATTATTGATCATCCGGGATATCCGGTTGATATAGCGGATAACCGCCTTAGCCCGGGCATAGCCGGGTGCAGACTTTGCACCAAACAGGTATACAGTGGGCTGGAAATCAGGCAACTCACCGTTTTTCAGCCGGAAATAGATATCCACAATGGACAGAGCGTTCAGCAACTGCCGCTTATACTCGTGGAGACGCTTAACCTGCACATCGAACATAAAGTCGGGGTTTAGGATAACATTCTCCTGCTTGTGGATCACCTGGCAAAGCTGTTCCTTCTTCTGCCGCTTGATAATATTGAACTGACGAACCAGATCGTCATCGATCATGGGCTTCAGTCGGTTCAGCTCACCCAAATCCTTCAGGAAATCGCCGCCGATGCGGTACTTGATCAGCTGGGTCAGCTCGGGGTTACACAGGCCCATCCAGCGACGGGGGGTAACGCCATTGGTCTTATTCTGGAAGCGCTCGGGATAAGCGGCATACCAGTTCTTAAACACGTCGTTTTTCAGGATTTCGGAGTGGATCTCTGCAACGCCGTTAATATAGCTGGCAGCATAAATGCTCAGGTTTGCCATATGAGCAGTATTATCGCGAACGATAAACAACTCCGGATGCTCGCTTTTCAGCCGGTTGTCAATTCGCAGAATAATCTCCACGATCTCCGGCACTACGCTGCGCATCAGCTCCAGATCCCACTTTTCCAGCGCCTCACCCATAACGGTGTGGTTGGTGTAACAGAAGGTCTTCTGGGCAACCCGGAAGCTCTGCTCAAAGTCCATACCCTCCAGCATCAGCAGACGAATCAGCTCAGGGATAGACATTGCGGGGTGGGTATCGTTGAGCTGGACACAGTAGAAGTCAGCAAAATGGGACATATCTGTGCCGTGGCTTTCCTTGTAAACACGGAGCATATCCTGCAGCGATGCGGAAGACAGCACATACTGCTGCTTAATACGCAGGCGCTTGCCCTCCCAAGTGGAGTCATTGGGGTAAAGGACACGGGTAATGTCCTCAGCCTTGTTCTTCTGGGTCAGGGCGCGCAGGTAGTCCTGGTCATTGAAGGCATTGAAATCCAACTCCTCCTCTGCCTCACACTGCCAAAGGCGGAGGGTACCCACATTGTCCGTACCATAGCCGATAACAGGCACATCGTAAGGCACTGCCACCACAGTATGGTCGGTGAAAGCAATTTTAACAGCGTGGTTATACCGGCGATAAGACCAAGGATCGCCGAACTTTGCCCAATCGTCTGCCACCTCGCGCTGGCTGCCGTAATCGTCAAAGCTCTGCTTGAACAGGCCAAAGCGATACCGCAGGCCGTAACCGGACAGGGGGATATTGGTGCTGGCTGCGGAATCCAGGAAGCAGGCTGCAAGACGGCCCAAACCACCGTTGCCCAGAGCGGCATCCTCAATATCCTCCAGGATAGCCAGATCTACGCCACGTTCGGCAAAGAGCTTCTTCATCTCTTCCAAAATGCCCATGTTGTAGAGGTTGCTGTATACCAGCCGGCCGATCAAATATTCGGCGGAAATATAGTAAGCCTTCCGTCTATGCATACGGGCAGCCTTACTGTGGCTCCAGTTATCTGCCAGTGCCATCATCACTGCTGTACCCAAGGCACTGTGCAACTCCTGGGCGGTGGCTTCCCGAAGGGAAACGTCAGCAGTATACTTCAGTTGGGCTTCTGTCCACTTGAGGATTTCTAAGCAATTATACGTCATTTTCCTGCTCCAATCTGACACACGGCAAACGCCGTGGGAATATCCATATTATATGAAAAAAGTATATCCGGTGCAGTACCGAAACAACACCGCACCGGACTTTTCCTTAGAATAATTTAATATGATTTTGCTTTTTTGTCAAGAGAAGCGACACAAAAAACAAAAATTTTACACTATCTCCAAAAAAATGCGAAACGCCCCGCAGCGAACAGCTGCGGGGCAGCTTTCCATAGTAATTTTGGCTTCCAAATTGATGCCTGTTTCTATTCCAAATATGTGGCAATTGTTGCCGCCAAATATCAGCTTCACATACACACCCGTGGGTTAAACGGATTTATCCTTGCCATTTTTGACATATATCTCAATATTGAGTTAGAGCGGACGAAATATGTCGGGATGTTCGTTTAGTACCATAATCCTACATTATATCCAACAGTTTTTACACAAATGACTGTTCATACACGACAATAAAATCGGCGACACCAAATACGGGTGTCGCCGATATGCATATCACTTATTAGTTAAACCACTTATTGTAGTTGTTAACATCACTGTCAAAACTACCGTCCTGATTGTTGCCAACGTTCCAATCAAGAACAGAGGTAGGATCGGTATCCGCAATATTCTCCTCAGCAACAAAACGAATGATCTCGGCATCAGGTGCTACATAAAACTCTTTCATAGTATGTACCTCTCGCTCCTCTAAATTCATATCGACAACTGCGCTTCCACATTTGCCGAACTAATAACTACATGTTACATGTATGATAGCACCATTCCTCCCATTTGTCAACTAAGAATTTCGTAAAAATTATACAATTTCCATATTTTTCTTAAAAAAATTGGATTTTTACCAAAAGCGATTTTATTTTGACTTTATCTGCAACAAACCTCCTTGACAAAAAGTGTTTTTTACATAGATATGCTGCCCTACTTTTCCAATACATCCCGTAGTTTTTCTAAAGCACGCTTCTCAATTCTGGATACATAGCTGCGTGAAATGCCAATCTGCAGAGCAACCTCCCGCTGGCGTTTTGGACTATGGCCACCCAAACCGTACCTGTGCAGAATCACCTCACGCTCCTGTGGTGTCAGGCAGGTATCCACCGCTCTGCAAACCTTTTGGAGCATCTGCCGACGGCTTACCTGCTCTAAAAGGTCCTCTTCGCCGCTTACTACATCCATAAGAGAAAGAGCCGTCCCATCCATTCCTGTTTCGATATAATCCGACAGTGAGACATCCTGGCTACTTTTTCTCTGGCTGCGAAAATACATCAGAATTTCATTTTCAACGCACCTGGCGGCATAGGTAGCCAGCCTTGCTCCTTTCTTCCGGTCAAATGTGGCAATTCCTTTTATAAGTCCTATTGTTCCAATAGAAATCAAGTCCTCTTGATCTGCCGTTAGTGCGTAATACTTCTTCATAATATGGGCCACAAGGCGCAGATTGCGCTCGATCAGCACATTCCGGGCATCCAAATCCCCTTTTTCCGCCCGATCCAGATAGTAGTTTTCCTCCTCTTCCGTCAGGGGTTTTGGGAAACTCCCTGTGGACAGCTGCAGTGCGTACATAAGTCCGCTGAGCATCAGCCATACAGCGGCAACCATACGCGTCACCTCCCATAAAGCCTATTCCCCACGGCAAGTCCATTTTCCTGCAATAAATTGTTTTATTTGCGAAAAAGCTATAGGATATTCCTATAAGACCGCTCAACAATATCTCCATCTGCTATAACCACAATTTTTTTAAAAACTGGTGCACAAATGCAAAAACTGTGATATAATGCAAGGTAACAAAGCTCACAAATAGGTGAATTACTCCTTTTTGATAAGCAACAAACAACACTTTACAGCAAGACACAGAGCAATTAATCTTTTTCAACCACATCCTTTCTTTTCAGAGGTAACCATATGACTAAACTCGCAATTAGCAAGGAAATGAAAAATTCCTTAGACACCGGTTTTGCTACTTATTTTGGCGGTCGGCCGGAGCGGTATTTTTCTGCCCCCGGTCGCACAGAGATTGGCG
>JAZOVI010000147.1:0-9760 GCA_045658625.1 Faecousia sp. | reverse complement strand
GCTTCTACTTCAGCCATCAGTTCAATAGGACCGCCTGCGCCTGCGCCGGAAACTGCCTGATAGGTGGAGGCAGTCATGGTACGGATGGGGGAGAGCTTATTCAGCGCATTAACTGCGGTAACAGTAATGATGGTGGAGCAGTTGGGGTTAGAGATAATGCCGTTGTGCCAAGCGATGTCCTCGGGGTTGACCTCGGGAACGATCAGGGGCACATTGGGGTCCATCCGAAATGCGGAGGAGTTATCCACAAATACAGCGCCTGCTTTTACGATGGCAGGGGCGAATTTCTTGGCAATGTCATTTTCTGCAGCGCCTAAAACAATATCTACGCCCTCGAAAGCGGCATCGCAGGCTTCTTGGATGACTACATCCTCGCCGCGGAACTTCATTGTCTTGCCGGCGCTCCGGGCAGAGGCAAGGGGAATCAGCTTTCCTACGGGGAAATTCCGCTCCTGCAGAATAGAGATCATTTCCTGTCCTACAGCGCCGGTAGCGCCCAGGACAGCAACGGTATATGTTTTCATAGTTAAAAACTCCTTACTTTACAAAGCTGTTATACAGAACACGGATGGCCTCGGCAAAATCCCGATTGTCCACACCGAAGATAATGTTCAGTTCGTCAGGTCCTTGGTTAATCATACGGATATTGATGCCTGCATCGCCCAGCGCTGCGAAAACCTTACCGGAAATACCGGGACGGAATGCCATCCGGCGGCCGACAGCGGCGACTACAGCGATCTTATCGTGAACTTCCAGAGAATCGGGCTGAACCTCCTGCTGAATTTCACCCAGGATGGTGTACAGCTTGGGGGTGATGGAAGCGGTGGGCATAACCACGGAGACGTTATCAATGCCGTTGGGAGCATAGTCAATGGAAATGTTGTGCCGCTCCAAAACAGAGAGCATTTTTCTTAGAACACCGACCTGGTTGCCCATACCCCGCTTGGACATAGAGATAATGGTAAAGTCCTTCTTGCCGGTGATGCCGGTAATGAAGCGGTTGGGGTCAGCGTCGTTGGAGAAAGACTCCCGGATCATTGTGCCGGGGTCCTCAGGGGCGTTGGTGTTACGAATGACCAGGGGGATGTTCTTTGCGCGGACGGGGAAAATCGTACCTTCGTGAAGAACCTGGGCGCCGGAATAGCTCAGCTCCCGCAGCTCGTCATAAGTAACCTCAGGAATGGGCTGGGGATTTTCTACGATCCGGGGGTCAGCCATCAGAATACCGGAAACATCGGTCCAGTTTTCGTAAACGTCTGCATCCAAAGCAGCGGCGGCCAAAGCGCCGGTGATATCACTGCCGCCACGGGAGAAGGTGCGGATATGACCGTCGGGCATCAGGCCGTAAAAACCGGGGGTTACGATGCCCTTGCCGGTGGAGAAGGAGCGCAGAGCTGCATAGGAGGCTTTCTGATCCACAGAGCCGTCCATATTGAATTTGACCCAGTCTACAGCGTCAATAAACTTGAAGTCCAGGAACTTTGCCATCAGCTTAGCGGAGAAATACTCGCCACGGCTGCCCAGCTCATCCTGAGAAATGGAATTGCTGTCCAGTCTCTTTTTGATGGTGGCAAACTCTGTCTCTAAATCCAGGGAAAGACCCAGCTCATCCCGGATCTCCAGGTAACGGGAGGTAATCCGCTCAAAGACAGGGGTGCAGTCTACACCGTACTGGGCGTGAGCGTGGCACAGATACAGAAGATCGGTGATCTTATTGTCGCTGCTGCACCGCTTGCCGGCGGCAGATACGATTACAACACGGCGCTCGGAGTCGGCAAGCAATATATCCCGGACTTTCCGGTACTGACCGGCATCGGCCATGGAAGAGCCGCCAAATTTGGTAACTTTCAGCATTATTTCTTTCCTCTTTTCTTATTTATCGAAGGCGGCAATGAAGGCATCGGGATGCTGTGCGCGCCATAAGTGCATTTTTTCTGCGGGGATGGGGTTCGTAATCACAGCATTGCCCCAGGTTTCCTTGGTATTCTCTTCCAGCCAAGCGTCGGAAGCACCACGGACATAGTAGCGGGAGCATTCGTCGTTACAGGCATCCACTTTTTCGCCGTAGGGGCTGTAGAAACCCTTGCCGGAAAGAATATCTACGCAATCCTGCAGTACATTATACGCAGTGGGGTAGCGGCCTGCGCCTTGACCGTAGAAGCTCATGCGCTCGGAAGCGCTACCAACCAAAGTGATGAGATTGTAGTTCTGGGGAACAGCGGCCTCCGGCGCGGTGGCGGGGTAAAGCACAGGCTGTACACAGGCGCTGATCTTGCCGTCCTTATTTTTGGCAATGCCGGTGAGCTTACACACAAGACCCCGGGCCCGGAAGGAGGCAATATCTGTAGCGGAGATGTTCTGGATACCGGCGGCGGGTACACTTGCCATATTCAGGCTGACGCCAAAAGCAATATTTGCGGAAAGGATGACTTTATGCCAAGTGTCAGTACCCTCCACGTCGGTGGCGGGGTTGGCTTCGGCATAGCCAAGGCTTTGGGCAAGAGCAAGGGCGTCGTCGTAGGACATACCGCCCTGGGTCATAGCGTCTAAAATATAGTTGCAGGTGCCGTTCATAATGCCGCCTGCCTGGTGAATGGTTTGTACACGGCGAGCCCGCTCTAACTCACTAAGCCAGCCAATACCGCCGCCAACGGCAGCGGTGCAACGAATCAGAACACCCTTTTCTTTTGCCAGGGGAATCAGCTCGTCGTAAAAAGTGGCCATCAGGGCCTTGTTGGAGGTAACGATGTTTTTGCCTGCCAAAATACAATCCCGCACAAACTCAAAAGCAGGATGCAGTCCGCCCATAGCCTCAACTACGGTATCAATGGATTCATCCTCCAGTACGGAACGAAAATCCTTAGTAACTTCCGCATCGGGAAGGGTAATATCTTCCAGGCAAACAACTTTTGCCACTTCCATATCGGGGCGGGCCTGAACCAGCTCATATACACCTCTGCCCACAACACCAAAACCAAGCAGACCTAAACGCATAGGGAAAACCTCCGAGTGTCCATTCTATGAAAATAAATGCTTCCCAACGGGAAACACTTGCTTTTTTGCCGAAAACAGTATATCATATACCCATTGAAAAAGCAATAGTGCCAATAAACAAGTCTTTTCGTGAAAATAGTGAAAATTTTGTGTTATTGGACAAAGAATTTTGGGGGTTTTTATGGTTTATCATTCTACGCGGGGAAAAGAGTACAAAGTCGATAGCGCACAGGCCGTTTTGGAAGGTCTTGCGCCCGATGGCGGTCTATTTGTTCCCGAGGCGTTACCTTATATAAATATAGAGGCTTGTTTGCAGGAAAACACGATGGATATGGCCTGCCGGATTATCGGCGCAATGCTGCCTGACATCGAAAATATGCCCGAATTGGTGGAAAAAGCATACCGTGGAAAATTCCAAACGGAAGAGCTGACACCCACCGTAAAGGCGGGGGATATGACGGTGCTGGAGCTGTTCCGTGGCCCTACTTCTGCTTTTAAGGATGTGGCCCTTTGTATGCTGCCGCAGCTGCTGACAAAGGCTCGCGCCCAAAAGGGAATGACCGATGAAATTCTCATCCTCACCGCCACCTCCGGCGATACAGGCAAGGCAGCGCTTGCCGGTTTTGCCGATGTGCCCGGTGTAGGCATTTGCGTATTTTATCCCGATGGCGGTGTCAGCGCCGTACAGCGGGCGCAGATGGTAACCCAGGAGGGCAGTAATGTGGCGGTCTGCGCTGTCCGTGGCAATTTTGACGATGCCCAGACCGGCGTGAAGAACCTCTTTGCTACAGCGGAGAGTGGAAAACTGCCCGGCGATAGCCGCAGCTTGTCCACGGCAAATTCTATTAACATCGGCCGCCTTGCTCCGCAAATTACTTACTATTTTAAGGCTTACAGCGACCTGCTTCGCCAGGGCGAAATTCAGATGGGTGACAAGGTCAATTTCTCCGTACCTACTGGCAATTTCGGCGATATTTTAGCAGGCTTTTTAGCAAAGCGGCTGGGGCTTCCTGTGGGAACGCTGATTTGTGCTTCCAACGCCAACAATGTGCTGACAGATTTTATCCGTACCGGTGTTTACGACCGGCGGAGACCGCTCCATAAAACCATTTCTCCCTCTATGGATATTTTGGTGTCCTCCAATTTGGAAAGACTCCTTTATTTCCTGTCTGATGGGGATACGGAATTGGTTGCCGAGCTTATGAGGAAACTCAACACAGAGGGCTTCTACCAAGTGCCGGAAAGCCTGCAGGAAAAAATCCAGGCAGAGTTCTGGGCTGGCTACTGCGATGATAACAAGGCATCTGCTACCATTCGGTCCGCTTGGGACAAGACAGGCTATCTTTGCGATCCCCATACTGCAGCCGGTTGGGCTGTGGCGGAGGAATACCGGGCTTCTACCGGGGATAACCGCCCGATGGTGGTGCTGTCCACAGCTTCGCCCTATAAGTTCCCCGGCGCAGTACTGTCTGCTTTGACAAAGCCGGAGAGCGATGACGAGTTTGAACAGATGCAGCAGCTGTCTGCCCTTACCGGCGTACCTGTGCCTGAAAATCTTGCAGGTCTCAGGGAAAAGCCGGAAAAACATACCGATGTGATAGGCAAAGAGGAAATGCTTTCCTATGTAAAGGAGATAAAATGAAAAGAGTAACTGTGCGCGTACCTGCCACCACGGCAAATTTAGGCCCTGGCTTTGACGCCTTCGGCTGCGCTTTGAGTCTTTATACGGATGTAACCTTTGAAGAAACAGACGGCGGTTTGGAAATCACCGGCTGTGAAGAAGCCTATACCGGCCCTGACAATATGGCCTATACCTCCTTCTGCGCGGTACTGGCTTCTATGAGCGAAGAGGTCAAGGGCGTTAAGATCCATATTGAATCCCAAATTCCCATTTGCCGGGGTCTTGGCTCTTCTGCGGCACTTCTGGTAGCCGGCGCTATCGGCGCCAACGTGCTCCGGGGAAACCGCCTGTCCACCCAGGGTCTTTTGAATATCACCAACGCAATGGAAGGCCACCCGGATAACCTGGCGCCTGCCTTCTACGGGGGACTGACCGCTTCTATGGTAGATAACGGTCTGCCGGTAACGGTGAATTTTCCCCTGCATCCCGATTGGGAGATTTTGGCGCTGGTTCCCGATTTTACCCTGCCTACCACAAAAGCCCGCGCGGCGCTGCCCGGTCAGCTGCCCCGGGAGGATGCGGTGTATAACATCGCCCACGGCGCGATGGTTTTGAAGGCTTTGGAGCTGGGCGACGAAAAACTGCTGCGTAACGCCATGCAGGATCGCTTGCATCAGCCCTACCGCAAGAGTATGATTGCCGATTATGAAAAGATTGAAGCCTTGGTGCGGACAATGGGCGCAGCTTTCTGTCTCAGTGGCGCAGGCCCGACTCTTCTTTGTATCACCCGGGATAAGACATTGCAGGCAAGACTTGAAACAAAGCTGGCAAGTCTAACCGGTGCTAGCTGGGAGGTACTGAAGCTCCACGTGGAGTTCGAAGGCGCAAGAGTGATCGCAAGCGAATAAGAAAAAGGGAGGTTTTACCTCCCTTTTTTCATTTCCATGTAGGGCATTTCGGTGAAGCCATTTTTGCGGTAGGTGTGGACGGCGGGGGCATTTTCTGCCTCTACCTCCAAGCGGAAAAGGTGATGGGGGAACTGCTCCTCCAAATAGGTGAAAAACTGGCTTCCAATGCCCAGATTTCTATATTCCGGCTTCAGGTAGATGTCTTCAATCCAAATACAGGGAAAGCCATACTCCGTGGAAAAGCTTTTGGCAATCATACCGTAGCCGGCAAGGGTGTCCTCTTCCATAAAAACAAAGCCGGCAAGATAAGGGTTGTCGCTCACACAGGCATCCACATCCGCCCGGAAGATCTCCTCCGAACCATTGGTGGCGACGGCAGGGGAGGCGTAAAAAACACGCATCATAGAAAGCACATCTTCTCGATGGGCGTTTGTCATTGGAAGGATTTTTACCATAGTTACCTCACTTCTATGTTCTGGGGAGGGGGGAAACCCAAGTGCCGTCGGTCAGCTGCTGCAAATATTCCTCTAAGGTCAGACCGGAATGATAAATTTCAGCGGCTACCCGTTCGCCTACATACCGATAATGCCAAGGCTCATAAATGATGCCGGTTACCTCGGTCTTATTTGTGGGAAAACGGAGGATAAACCCAAACTGCCAGCTGTTTTCCATCAGCCATTTTTGGGCGGGCATTTCCTCTTGTTTTTTGTCCAGCACCCAGTATTTGGTGTCCACAATATCTACAGCCAAACCCAGTTGATGCTCGCTGGTGCCGGGAACGGCTACAGAGCGAGCAGCGATGGTGGCGGCTTCTTCCCGGCTGACGCCTTTTTCTGCCATAACCCGCAGAATTTTGTTTTCAAATAACTCTTCCTGCTTCTGCTTGCTGCGATAGCCGGAGGCAACGCAGGCTGTGGGGCAGACGCGGTTGCATTCATCCAGCATAGCAATCAGCGCATCGTAGCACTCTGCGCTTATATATGTATTTCCCGAAGCATAATCGGTGCTGAGCTTTACCAGCTCTAAGTTTGGGTTTTCCGGCAGGGAATGCCAGGGGTTAATGAGGGTAATCTGCTGGCCAGAAGAGGTAAAGGAATAGAAAGTGCCGTCAATTTCCTTGTTTCCCACAACCATTTTGCCGTCGGTTTCAAAATAATATGTACTGTCGTCGGTTTCCAAAAAGCCGGTCTGCATTGCACCGCTGTCGGCAAAATAATAGCTTGCGCCATCTAAATATTGCCAGCCAGTTACGGGGAGATTATTTACATAGTAGTACTGCTGACCGTTTTCTTCAACCCAGCCGGACAGAATAGGCGGCTCTGTAGGCGCAGGGGCAGTGGGAGCTGCGGAGACTTCCTCGGGAAGCAGATAGGGCAGGAAAAAGTGCGCCAAAGCCCAGTAGCTGAGAAGCAAAAGGGCAACGAAAAAGAGGATTTTAATTATTTTCATAGTGATTTCCCATATTATATGTATCATTTTAGAAGGGGATTTGCCTATGGGCAGGAAACTATCCAAAAGTTTCTAAAAATAGTATAGCACATCAAAAATAAGGATGTAAATAGAAAAACCTCTTTTATCTGGCGATAAAAGAGGTTTTTTGGAGCAGGGTATGGGAGTCGAACCCCACCTAAATTGTTGTTAATCAATGATTTTTCGGCTTTGTGGCTAAAATCTTTCTAAATTCCAGAACGAGGTCGGATTTAGAACAGTTCGACAAATTGGGATTTGATTAAAAGAAAAATAAATCTTCAAATTTTTTATCCAATGCTATGCACAAAACCAATGCAAGTTTTGCGGTTGGATTAAACTGTCCAGTTTCAATCGAACTGATTGTGTTTCGTGAAACGCCTACCATATCCGATAATTGCTGTTGAGATAGTCCTTTTTCACTGCGAACTTCTTTCAAATTGTTTTTTAAGACCAGTTTATCATCCATACTTATGCCACCGCCTTAAAAGTAATCGCAACTGCAAATGCGATAGCAAAAGCAATCTCAACAATACCATAGATTAGCTTTGAGCGAGTTTTTAAATACCTAAACAATACAATATTACTGCTTCCTTGCATTGCAAAATACACCATCCACCCAACTAATGCGAGTTCGGGCATATTAAAAACAAATTCACTGATAAGGATTAAAGCAACACAGAGTAGTGCACCGACAAGCATACCGACTCGTGAAGCTTCGCCGAATACTGCTAATTCTCGTTCATCAAGTTTTCCCTTGTTCTCCTGCTGGCTCATCCTCAAAATTTCATCTTTATTCATAACAATTCTCCTTTGACAAGTTTTCTTGTCATTATTATAACATCGCCAAGAAAACTTGTCAATCGTTTTTTGCAAAGTTTTGTTGGCAAAGTTTCAAAAAAAGAGGGAACTACCGAAGTAACGCCCTTTATATACATTATTCAGTTTGATAAATTCAAGTTTGTCTAACGGTATACTTTGTTAGCTGCAAAAAAAACAAGCTCCCACAGGCTTTTCTGTGGGAGCTGTTGTCTGAAAGGGTGATTAAAAGCGGGTTGCGCACGAACTGCGCCAAAATACTTGCAAAGCAAGGAAAGCGAAAATGAAATCCTGCGTTGCGGGATGAAATCCAAACAAGTTTGGATGAAATCTTCAGCCTGCGGCTTCAGATGAAATTAAATCCGCCTATCCTTAGCCTGCCGTAAGGCAGATTTCATCGCGCAGCGATTTCATCCACGATAGTGGATTTATTCCACAGAAGGCGGATTTAGTTGAAAAGAAACGAGATTTGTTTACGACAAATGTGGGTTCTTTTCTGGAGCAGGGTACGGGAGTCGAACCCGCCTTCACGGCTTGGGAAGCCGTTGTATTACCGATATACGAACCCTGCGTTGCCCGTATTATAGCAGACAGGATTTGGAAATTCAAGTCCTTTTTGTCGAGTAGGGGACAGTTGAAAGAAGAGGGAAGCTGTGTTATACTAAAAAATAGGGAGATGATATTATGCGATTTCAAAAGGTTTATGTGGAAATCTCCAATTTGTGCAATTTATCCTGCCGGTTTTGTCCCGGTACAAAACGGCCGGGCAGACGGATGACCGAGGAAGAATTTACCTCCATCCTGCCAAAACTCCGGCCTTTTGCAAACTACATATATTTCCACCTGATGGGGGAACCTCTGTGTCATCCGCTGTTGGGGCGTTTTTTAGAGCTGGCAGGGGAGGCAGGCTTCCGGGTGATTATTACCACCAATGGTACGCTGCTGACCAAACAGCAGGAGCTGCTCCTGTCTGCGCCTGCCCTTCATAAAGTGAATATTTCCCTCCACGCCTTTGAGGCAAACGACCTGAAAACTACCTTTGAAGATTATATTGACGGCTGCCTGTCCTACGGTCAGGCGGCGCAAGGAAAAAAATTAACGGTTTTCCGCCTTTGGAATCAGGGTGGCGCTGACCGACAAAACGATGCTATCTTAGAGAAATTGCATCTTGCTTTCCCGGGGGAGTGGGTACAGGAGCGACCCGGCATCCGCATCGGGGATAAGACCTACTTAGAACACGGAGATAAGTTCGATTGGCCCGATCTTTCTGCCCCGGAGGGGGAGGTCAGCTTCTGCTACGGTCTGCGGGATCAGTTGGGCGTTTTGTGCGATGGCAGTGTTGTGCCTTGCTGCTTAGACCACGATGGCGACTTGGTTTTAGGAAACTTATTTACGGAAGAATTGGCGCAAATTCTGGAAAAACCCCGGGTAAAGGCTATTTATGGGGGATTTTCTCAGGGTAAGGCGGTGGAGGAACTGTGCCGTCGGTGCGGATATGCCCGCCGTTTTGTAAAAAAATAAAAAAATAGCGAAAAGGGCAAATTTGCGGTTGAATTTTTCAGGGGTCTGTGTTATAGTGTATTCGTACGACTATGGGCGCACTATGCCCAAAATATGAGGTGAAACCAATGCCCCATACAATCGCTGTCGCCGGAAAGGGCGGCGTAGGTAAGACCACCACCTGCGGTATGATGATTGATTACCTGTGCAAAACAGGCAAAGGTCCGCTGCTGGTTGTGGATGCAGATGCCAATTCCAATCTCAACGAGGTACTTGGTGTTGAAGTGGAAACAAGCATCGGTGCAATCCGTGAGGAAATGGCCCAGGCCGAGCTGAAGGGCAGTGTTCCTGCCGGCATGACCAAGGCTGACTATGCGGAGTTTAAGTTCAATTCTGCTTTGGTGGAAGAGGACGATTATGATATGCTCGTTATGGGTCGCACCCAAGGCAA
>JAZOVI010000146.1:0-18477 GCA_045658625.1 Faecousia sp. | reverse complement strand
TAGCCGTTGCCGTTAAAGATGATTCTCTGATGCTCGGTAAAGCTGCGGCAGACCAGGGCATGCAGTGCTGCCTCAAAGTCCTCTGCCTGCTCCAATTCCTCGGCATAGCGGGCTAAGATCTCCGCCATAATAGTGTTCAGCGCAATGTTCGGTCCGGCAATAGACTGGGAAGAGCCTACCATACGGAACTCAAACTTGTTACCGGTAAAAGCCAGGGGAGAGGTGCGGTTTCTGTCTGTAGTGTCTTTGGGGATGGGGGGCAGAACGTCCACACCGATGCGCATCAGGCTCTTATCCGGGCTTTCGTAGTTGGTGCTGTTGATAATGGACTCTACAACTGCTGTCAGTTCATCGCCCAGGAAGATGGATACAATTGCAGGGGGCGCTTCGTTGGCACCCAAACGGTGGTCGTTGCCTGCGCCGGAAATGGTGCAGCGCAGGAAATCCTGATATTCATCCACACCGTGAATGAAAGCTGCCAAAAACAGCAGGAAACGGGCGTTCTGCGCCGGTGTCTGACCGGGGCTGAAAAGGTTTTTGCCGCCGTCTGTAGAGAGTGACCAGTTGTTGTGCTTACCGGAGCCGTTGACACCGGCAAAAGGCTTTTCGTGAAGCAGGCACACCAGGTTATGCTTAGCGGCGCACTTTTTCATCACCTGCATCATAAGCTGGTTGGTATCACAGGCATTATTTGCGGTGGTGTAAATGGGCGCAAGCTCGTGCTGACAGGGAGCAGCCTCGTTGTGCTTTGTCTTGGACAGTACGCCCAACCGCCAAAGCTGCTCGTCAAGATCCTTCATAAACCGGGAAACCCGGCTGCGGATGGTACCGAAATAGTGATCATCCAGTTCCTGACCCTTAGGGGGCTGCGCGCCGAACAGGGTACGACCGGTCAGACGCAAATCTTCTCTCTGGGAATAGAGATCCTTGGGCAGCAGAAAATACTCCTGTTCCGCGCCTACACAGGGGATGACCCGACGGGTCTCGGTATCGCCGAACAGCCGCAGAATACGGGTGGCTTCCCGGGAAACCTCGTCGATAGAGCGAAGTAAGGGCGTTTTCTTATCCAGCGCTTCTCCGGTATAGGAGAAGAAGCAGGTGGGAATGTACAAACTGCCGTCCCTGACAAAGGCAAAGGACGTAGGATCCCAGGCGGTATAGCCACGGGCTTCAAAGGTTGCCCGCAGTCCGCCGGAGGGGAAGGAGGAGGCATCCGGTTCGCCACGCACAAGTTCTTTGCCGGAGAACTCCATAATCACATTGCCCTCACCATCGGGGGTAATGAAGGAGTCGTGCTTCTCGGCGGTTATGCCGGTCATGGGCTGGAACCAGTGGGTATAGTGGGTTGCGCCTTTTTCGATCGCCCATTGCTTCATGGATGCGGCAATCTCATCCGCTACGTCAAGGGGCAGAGAAGTGCCGTTTTCAATGCACTGCTTCCAAGCGTCAAAAACCTCGCTGCAGAGGCGCTTGCGCATAGTGGCTTCGTTGAATACATCACTGCCGAAGATCTCAGGAATATTCACAGCAGAGCCCATAATCGTTCCTCCTATTCTTTGATTTTTTTATTTTAATGGATGAAAGCGGAGATTGCAAGGACAAAAATGCATAATTTTTCCGTTCGGAACGGCGGATTGTTGTATAATACTCCAAAAATACCCGAATTCCCCATTTTTTCAAAAATACAGATTGCGTTTTATATATAATATGTGTATAATACCTATAACAATTCTGTTATAAGTTAGGATGGTTGAGAATATGCAGATTTATGAAAAAATGAGTCAGGAACAGCTCGCTGCTGCTTATGCACTGGAGAAGGCCCATTTTGAAGATTGTAAGGCCCAGGGCTTGGATCTCAATATGGCAAGAGGTAAGCCTTCAAAAGCCCAGCTTGATGCAATGAGTGGTGTGCTGACAGCGCTCACCGCGCCGGAGGATTGCTTTGCAGACAATACAGACGTCCGTAACTACGGTGAGCTGGCAGGTATGCCCAGCGCCAGAGCATTCTGGGCGGATATTTTGGGCTGTAAGCCGGAGCAGACGGTGCTGGGTGGCACGTCCAGCCTGAATTTGGCTTTTGACGTAATATCCCGGGCATATACCCACGGATTACTCCACAGTCAACGCCCCTGGTGCAAGGAGGAAAAGGTCAAATTCCTTTGCCCCGCTCCCGGTTACGACCGCCATTTCCGCATTACGGAGTTTTTCGGCGCTGAATTGATTACTGTACCTATGACCCCCGAGGGTCCCGATATGGATGTGGTAGAGGAGTTGATCAAGGATCCGACGGTTAAGGGTCTTTGGTGCGTTCCTAAATACTCTAATCCTACCGGCATTATTTTCTCCGATGAGACCGTTCGCCGCTTTGCTGCTATGAAGCCTGCCGCCCCCGACTTTGCCCTTATGTGGGATAATGCGTACTGCATCCACGAATTTGACGGCGATTATGTGGAATTCCCGGATATTATCGGCCTTTGCGAGCAGTACGGTAACGCCGATATGGTCTATGAATTTGCTTCCACCTCTAAAGTTACCTTCGCTGGTGCAGGTGTATCTGTGCTTGCCTGCTCCGAAGCCAATGTGGATTATTTCCTGAAGCTGTTTTCCGTGCAGATGATCTCCTACGATAAGGTCAACCAGTTGCGCCATGTTCGTTTCCTGAAGGATAAGAAGCATACACTGGAGCTTATGAAGAAGCACGCTGTTCTTATGAAACCTAAATTCAAGGTAGTAACGGAAATCCTGGAGCAGCAGATTAAGCCCTGTGGCTTTGGCCGTTGGGTCAATCCCAAGGGTGGCTATTTCATCAGCTTTGATACTATGCCCGGTACTGCCAAGCGCGCTCTGGCGCTTTGTAAGGAGGCTGGTGTTGTTATGACCCCTGCCGGTGCTACCTATCCTTACGGCATCGACCCCAATGACAGCAATATCCGTATCGCGCCTAGCCTGCCCCCTGTGGAAGAACTGGAAAAAGCGATGGATGTTTTCTGCACTTGCCTGAAGCTGGCGGCTTTGGAAAAACTGATGAATAAGTGAGAATAACCTATGGCTACACCAAAGGAATTATATTATGAAAAACGAGGCAAAATGCTGGTAAAGAATTTGCTTTCCCGGCATTTTGATGCGGTCTATTGCGCCACCCGTGAGGAAGCCTTGGAAAAAGCACTTCAGTGGATTCCGGAGGGTTCTACAGTTGGTTGGGGCGGCGCGATGTCTGCCCAGCAGATTGGTCTGATAGAAGCGGTGAAAAACGGTTCTTATGAGGCAATGGACCGGGATGCCTGCACCACGCCCGAAGCGCGGGAAGGAATGATGCACAAGCACCTGACAGCGGATGTGTTCCTCACCGGTGCCAACGGCATGTCCTTGGACGGCCAGATGGTGAACATTGACGGCGCAGGCAACCGGGTGGCGGCCATTATCTATGGCCCCAAAACAGTGCTGGTAATTGCCGGTATGAATAAGGTGATGGACACTTTGGATGACGCCGTCCGCCGGGCTCGTACTGTGGCAGCTCCTGCAAATCAGCAGCGCTTCCAGTTAGATAACCCCTGTACCGTTACCGGTACTTGCGCCGATTGTAAGAGCGTCAGCTGTATTTGCAACCAAATTGTTATTACCCGCCATTGCCGCCCCCAGGGTAGAATTAAGTTTATTCTGGTAGGCGAGGATCTGGGTCTGTAAGAAAGGGAAACTCCGTGTACGAAAAGCTGAAGACATTGTATCAAAAATACCGCAGTACGGTTATATACCTTGTGTTCGGTGTGCTGACCACAGTTGTAAACTATGCTGTTTACCTGCCGCTATATAACCTTGCAGGTTTGCCGGCGGCGGTCTGTAATGCCATCGCCTGGGTGGCAGCTGTGGCTTTTGCCTATGTTACCAATAAGCTTTTTGTTTTTGAGAGCAAAAGCTGGAAAACAGGCGTATTTTCCGAGTTTCTCCGCTTTGTTGGCAGCCGGGGTGCTTCTGGTGCCATCGAAACTGTGAGTTTACTCTTGACGGTAGACCTCCTCGGCTGGAATGGCAATATTATGAAGCTTCTCCTTGCGGTCTTTGTCATCGTGTTCAACTACGTCCTCAGTAAATTCTTCGTATTTAAGAAGTAGGGGAAACCCCTCGTAAAGCCTCCCCTGTGTAAGGGGAGGTGTCAGCCGAACAGGCTGACGGAGGGGTTGTCATTTGTTAATGAATAACAATCCCTCAGTCAAAAATCAAAGATTTTTGCCAGCTCCCTTTACACAAGGGAGCCTTTAATTTTTTATCACACTATTGCAAAACCGAAACAACTATGTTAGGATAGTTATGCCAAACCAATTTAATATACGATAGGGGCACTCTATCTTTTTATAGGGATACTATACCCTTTTTGGGGACATACTCGTATGGTGAATTTGATAAAAATGCAAATTCCATCAATACGAGTGTGCCCATATAAATGTGCCCTTTATATTGAATTGGTTTGGCGACTATCGGAGTTTGCGTTTTTTGTGCGGTTACTTCGGTAGCCGCACTTTTTATTTTTCGGAGAAAAATCAATGAAAAACACAACTAAATCCGTTATAGATGTCGAACAAAACAAGATAGAAGACCCTATTGAAAAGTGTGTCATTTGCGGAGCAGAAACACCTTATCGATTTAGCACGCCAATTAATCAAAGAGAGTTTTATGAGAAAGGTTCTGGACAGATTTGCAGACATTGTCATTATAAGCTCTATATCAAGAGAAATTGGTGATAAAAATGGCGACGTTAAGTACATACAAATTGAACATGGGTCAAAAATTGTATTGCTTTGTTAAAGCAATGATGGATTTTTTAATTGCCTTGATTGCTTTAATTGTTTTATCTCCGCTGTTTATCATTGTTGCTATTGCAATCAAAATGGATTCTCCCGGTCCTGTTTTCTTTATCCAAAAAAGAATCGGAAAAAACGGAAAGATGTTTAATTGCATTAAGTTTAGGAGTATGTCTGTTGACGCTCGGCACGATGTTGCGGGATATGAATATGAAAATGTATCGTCTTATATTACAAAGACAGGGGCTTTTATCCGGGAATTTTCAATAGACGAATTACCCCA
This sequence comes from Faecousia sp., assembly GCA_045658625.1. Classification (GTDB taxonomy): domain Bacteria; phylum Bacillota; class Clostridia; order Oscillospirales; family Oscillospiraceae; genus Faecousia. The sequence goes on along the minus strand of JAZOVI010000146.1, from coordinate 13,398 downwards.
ATTCTTCAATATCTTGACCTTTAAAATGAGTTTAATAGGTTTTAGACCGTCGCAAGAGAATGAAACGGAATTAAACAACGCACGAGAAAACTATGATATATACCAAGTTCGCCCCGGTATATCTGGGTGGGCGCAAGTTAATGGGCGTGATGTTTTAGCTGCAAATCCGAAGAAAAAAGCAGAATACGATGCCTATTATTTGGAACACTTGTCTCTTTGGCTGGATATTAAGATATTCTTTATGACTATCGTTAAGGTTTTCAAAAGAGACGATATTGTAGACGGTTTTATCGAGACACCATAAGACAGCCTTGATAAAGAATTAATCAAAATTAATATTATATAAAAGGAATTAAAACACAACGAACAAAGAGCAGGTTTATGCCTGCTCTTTGTTTACTTTTCCCTATCCCTGTGCTATACTATCAAAAAACGAAAGGAGGGGCGGTATGGATAAGTTCGTTCTCAATTCTGAGTATAAGCCCACCGGCGACCAGCCTGAGGCTATCCAAAAGCTTTCCGAGGGTTTAGCCCAGGGTATGCAGGAGCAGGTGCTTCTGGGCGTTACCGGCTCGGGTAAGACCTTTACCATGGCAAATATCATTGCCAACGCCAACCGTCCCACCCTGGTACTGGCCCACAATAAGACCCTAGCGGCCCAGCTCTGTTCCGAGTTTAGGGAGTTTTTCCCGGATAATGCGGTGGAGTATTTCGTTTCCTATTATGACTACTACCAGCCGGAAGCTTATATTGCCCACACAGACACCTATATTGAAAAGGACTCCGCTGTCAATGAGGAAATCGACCGTCTGCGCCACAGCGCCACCTCGGCTCTTTTTGAGCGCCGGGATGTGATTGTGGTATCCTCCGTCAGCTGTCTTTACGGCCTGGGCGACCCTATTGACTATAAGAGTATGGTTATTTCCCTGCGGACAGGGCAGGAAAGACCGATGGACGAGGTTCTTGCCAAACTGGCGGAAATTCGCTATGAGCGAAATGACATCGATTTTTCCCGTAATAAATTCCGTGTCCGTGGCGATACCTTAGAGGTCTATCCCGCTTACTGGAACGGCAGAGCTATCCGTGTGGAGTTTTTTGGCGACGAGATTGACCGGATTGCCGAGGTCAACGCAGTTACCGGTGCGGTGGAGCGGTATATCGACCATATTGCCATCTATCCCGCCAGCCACTATGTGGCATCCCGGGAAAAGTTAGAGCGGGCAATGGCGGAAATTCGCAAGGAATGCGACCAGCAAGTAGAGTTTTTTCGCTCGCAGGACAAGCTGATTGAAGCCCAGCGAATTGCACAGCGAACCAATTATGATTTGGAAATGCTGACTGAGATCGGCTTCTGCACCGGTATCGAAAACTATTCCCGAGTCATTCAGGGAAGGCTGCCGGGCACACCGCCGACGACGCTCCTTGACTATTTCCCCGATGATTTTCTGCTATTTGTGGACGAGAGCCACGTAACCCTGCCCCAAACAAGGGCTATGTACGCCGGCGACCGCAGCCGTAAGGATGCCCTTGTCAATTACGGCTTCCGCTTGCCCTCGGCTTATGATAACAGACCCCTGAACTTTGATGAGTTTACAGAGAAAATCCACCAGCGGATTTATGTTTCTGCCACCCCGGCTGAGTATGAGCTTTCCCGCTCTTCTCAAACGGTGGAGCAGGTCATCCGTCCCACAGGACTCCTTGACCCCATTATCGAGGTCCGTCCCATCGAGGGACAGATCGACGATCTCATTGGCGAAATTAACGCCCGTTCCGCCAAAAACGAGCGGGTGCTGGTAACCACTCTTACCAAGAAAATGGCAGAGGATTTAACGGTTTATCTGCAAAAAGTGGGCATCCGTGTCCGCTATATGCACGCCGATGTGGGCGCGATGGAGCGAATGGAGATCATCCGCGACCTGCGAATGGCGAAATTCGATGTCCTTGTGGGTATCAACCTGCTCCGGGAAGGTCTTGACTTGCCGGAGGTGAGCCTGGTTGCTATTTTGGATGCGGATAAAGAGGGCTTCCTCCGTTCGGAAACCAGCCTAATTCAGACCATTGGCCGCGCTGCCCGAAATGCTGAAGGCAAGGTCATTATGTATGCTGATACCATTACCGCCTCTATGCAAAGCGCGATGGACACCACCGCCCGCCGCCGGGAAATCCAAAATGCCTACAATGAGAAAAACGGCATCGTCCCCAAGACCATTGTAAAATCTGTCCGGGATCTCATTGAAATTTCTTCGCCTACCGCCGAACGGAAGGGTAGAGCCGGCATTAAGCTGACAAAGGCAGAAAAGGAAAAAGAGATTGCCCGCCTGGAAAAGCAGATGAAGGAAGCGGCCCGTATGATGGAATACGAATACGCCGCCATTCTGCGTGATGAAATTATCAAACTCCGTGGCGAAAATTAAAAAACCGGCAGAGGTTTCCCACTGCCGGTAAATTTTATCTATTGAGAAGCTCTGTGCAGTCGAAAATGCCCTCGAACCATTCAGGATGATTGCGGATATTTTCACCGCCAACCAGCAGCCGTCCCATTCCTATATAATCTTCGCTGAGAGTCGCCCAGGATGCGCCATTTGTGGTAAAGCCCAAATAGCGGCGGAAGCCAGCCTCCTGCAGCGTCTGGAATTTTTGACCGGAATAGGTATTGTCTACGGCAATGTCGCTGTTCTGAGCGAAAACAAAGGTGTCAAGCTGCCCTAAAATGGGAGATACCTCGGTTTTCCAGCTGTTAAGGTCTGCCTCAATGGCGGCCAGTCCTCGGGTACCGTAGCCAACATTGGCGTAAGTGTAGCAGGCAAGGTCGTAACCCGCATCCGTCAAAGCCTTGGCAACCGCCTTTGCATTTGCTACTTCCTGTGCGTAGGCTGCTTCCCCTAAGGTTTCCTTGGCGGCGCTGTGGGTGCGGTAGCCGAAAAGACCGTTATAGCCGGTCAGCGCTATGGTTGCCCGGGCACCCCGGTAGGAGAAATCAGGGTGAGCTTTGATAAATTCCTCTAAAATAGGAACAAGATCGTATTCTCCGGTAACGGTATTGCCATTTGCGTCTACCATTTCGCTTTTGATATTGCCGTTTGCATCCACAACCAGTTTATTTGCAAAGCCGCAGCCGTTTTTGTCGGCAACCATATCTCCATCGCTGTCCACCAAGTACAGGTTGTAGTTTACATTGGTCTGGGTCAGGAGCAGAGGTTTCTTTCCAGCGGGGAGCATCAGTTCCTTGGCGGTATAACCTGCGCCGCTGACCTCTGCAATATCATCAAGACTTACCAGTATGTAACCGCTGTCGTAAAGCCGGGTGAGAATTTCGGAAAATTCTTCGGTGGTAACGAAATTCCGGTCAAAGGAATTACTGTAAGTGGGATTGGCAAATGCTCGTTGGGGGTCTGCAATCAAAAGCTGGAAAGAGAGGTTGGGAATCTTGGCGGGGTCGTTCCAAACAACTAAATTGTTCTTTGCTTCGGTGTAAATCTGCCACAGGGTGTTAAGACCTGTAAATTCGCTCCGATTTCCGGTAAATCTCTCTAAAACGGCCAGCGCGCCGTCGTAATCGTAGACAGAGGCCAGTTTTTCTGCTTCGTCCATCAATTCTTCCGACTGCTTTACCAGCGCTTCATAAGCTTCCTGCTGGGCGATGGAAGCGGCGATGCTGGCATCCAGAGCGGACTGGTTTTGCTCGCTAATGTTACCGATTGCGCCCACAATAAAAACAACAATAAGTACCACTACGCCCAATGCTAAAATAGGCGGCAGGTAGGCTTCCTTAAAAATTTTGAATTTGGAGGGTCTTCTCCGCCGATGATTTACCGGGCGGTTTTCTGGTGTGGTACTGGGATTCATTCTAACGCCACCTTTCTGATACATATGCCCATTATAGGCAGGGAAAGGAGAAAATGCAAGGGATTTTCCTCAGTTCTTGACATTACCCATAAAAGAAATCTTGAAATATAAGAGGCTTTGGGGTATACTTAGAAAAACTGGAGGGAAATACTATGGAGAAAATTACAAGTTTTACTATTGATCATATAAAGCTTCAACCGGGACTGTATGTTTCTCGGAAGGATAAAGTAGGTGCGGAAACGGTTACTACTTTTGACCTGCGGCTAACATCTCCTAATGAAGAGCCGGTGATGAACACCGCAGAAATGCACACCATCGAGCATTTGGCAGCTACCTATCTGCGAAACGAACCCGTATGGAAAGAAAAAGTGCTGTATTTTGGCCCTATGGGCTGTCGTACCGGCTTTTACCTGCTGCTGGCTGGGGATTATAGCTCTCGGGAGGTTCTGCCTCTGGTGCTGGATTGCTTCCGCTTCGTGCGAGATTTCCGGGGCGAAGTGCCCGGGGCATCTGCAAAGGATTGCGGCAACTACTTGGACATGAATTTGCCTATGGCAAAGTACTGGGGCGCAAAATATGCAGCCCTTTTGGAAAATATTACGGAGGACCGGCTGGTCTATCCCGAATAAGGAGAAGAAAATGAAGCTTGGAATTATTGGCGCAATGGATGTGGAAGTGGCCGCCCTGAAAGCAAAAATGGAAAATGTCAGCACCCGGGAGGTAGCGGGTTCTGCCTATTTTGAAGGCACATTAGAGGGAACGCCTGCTGTTGTAGTCCAGTGCGGCGTAGGCAAGGTCAATGCGGCACTTTGCGCACAAATCCTTTGCGACCTGTATAGTGTAACTCATTTGGTCAACACCGGTATAGCCGGCTCTCTGTGTGCAGATTTAGACATCGGCGATTTGGTAATCAGTAAAGATGCCATTTACCACGATTTTGACCTCCGTTTCTGGGGACGTCCTATTGGACAAGTGCCCGGCATGGATGTGGTGGCTTTCCCGGCGGATGTCAGCCTTATGGAAGCTGCCTTTGCTGCTGCCGAAGAGGAAAATCCCGGTCATACAAAAATCGGACGGATCGCCAGCGGCGACCAGTTTATCTGCTCTAAAGAGCAAAAAGCAAAAATTATTGCCGACACACAGGCAATCTGCGCCGAAATGGAGGGCGCAGCCATTGCCCACACAGCCTACAGAAACGGCGTGCCCTTTGTTATCATCCGTGCCATTTCCGACAAGGCAGATGACTCGGCAGAGATGGATTATCCCACCTTTGAGGCCATTGCTGCCCAGCGTTGCGCTGCGGTAACCACCGCCCTTGCCCGCCGTTTGGGAGAATAAAATAAAAAGGTCGGGGTGTACCGTAAGGTACACGCCGATTTATTATGTGCGGGAATTATCCACAGGCTTAAAGTGTTTGTCAAGCGGAGTTCTATAATAGTAGAACATAAAAATCATACAGCAGAGAATCCAGCCTGCAGGGTAGCCCATTGCGATGGGAATCACCTCGTTGCAGATATGGGACATAACGGCAAGATAGACCTGCCGGAATGCTACATAGGATGACACCATAATGATCATAGGTGCCCGGGAATTGCCTGCGCCCCGGAGAGCAGAGGAGTAGACCTGTGTAAAGCAGGTCAAAATGTAGAAAGGTGTAATATGCTGCAAAAACAATGTGCCGTAACGGATGGATTCTTCCTGAGAGGTAAAGAACCGGACTACATCTCCGGAAAAAAGCAGTACAGGGATCATTAAGATACCGGTTACACCGGTAGAAAGCAAAATAGATTGGGTAACACCCTGTCTTGCCCGTTTTACCTGTCCACAGCCTAGGTTCTGGCCTACAAAGGTGGTAGTTGCCAGAGAAACAGACTGAGCGGGGAGGAACAGCAGCATATCAATCTTGGAGTAGGCCGTGTAGCCGGACATACAGCTGGGGCCAAAGTAATTGATATAGGATTGGACAAAGACGTTAGAGAAGGAGGTGAGTGCTACTTGCAGAGCGGAGGGAAGCCCTAAAGAGAAGATCCGACCTAATAAATGCCAGTTGATCTGCAGCTTCTTAAATTGCAACCGGACGCAGGAGTCAGTCCGCATCAGGGCAATGATAATAAGAACGGCAGAAACACCCTGGGAAATGATAGTGGCCCAGGCCACGCCTTCTACCTTCATACCAAAGCCAATGACAAACACCAGATCCAGCACTGTATTCATCACAGCGCAGACCACAAGAAAATAGAAAGGCCGCTTAGAGTCGCCCACTGCCCGGAGGATGGCAGCGCCCATATTGTAAAACACAAGACCCATAATGCCGGTAAAGTAAATAGAAAGGTAAGTCCGTGCTTCAGGTTGTACTTCGTCAGGGATTTTGGAAAAATCCAAAAGCAGAGGGGTCAGCAGATGACCGGCTACCGTAAAGATAAGGCCCATAACGAAGGTCATTACCATAGCGGTATGTACCAATTTTTCAATGGCGTCTTCATTTTTTGCGCCGAAATTCTGGCTGATCAGAGCACCGGCACCGGCAGAAAAGCCTAAGAAAAAGCCGATAAACATATTGACGATAGGACCCATAGAGCCAACGGCGGCAAATGCGTTATCGCTGACAAAGTTGCCCACAACCCAAGTATCTACCGTATTATACAGCTGCTGAAAAAGATTGCCGATCAGCAGAGGAAAGGCGAAGGAAATCAGCTGACGTATAATGCTGCCCTGGGTCATATCCATACTGTGGCGGGCGATCCGATTTTCATTTTGTTTTTTGATACCGATCAAAGAAATGCCTTCTCTCGTTCATTTTTCCTGCTGATTATACCACCGCCCGGGAAAGATTGCAAGAGCGGAAAAGAAAACACTTGCATTTCCATAGAAATAGAATACAATAGAGATAAATTATAGGACAGGACGGATGTATATGAACAAAGTCTATATTCCTGCCGGGTATAAGCCGGTTTTGGATGCATATGATACCCAGCGGGCTATTGCCTACATAAAGCACACCTTCCAGGAAGAATTTTCCTCTGCACTGAACTTAAAGCGTGTGTCTGCGCCTCTTTTTGTTACAGAGGATTCCGGTCTTAACGATAACTTAAACGGCCACCAAAAGGCAGTCGCCTTTGATGTGCCGGCGGTTGGTACAGATGCCCAGGTGGTTCACTCCCTGGCAAAATGGAAACGTCTGGCGTTAAAGAGGTATGGTTTCAGTATCGGCAACGGCCTTTATACAGATATGAACGCCATCCGTCGGGAAGAGGATTTGGACAATATCCACTCCATTTATGTGGACCAGTGGGACTGGGAGAAAATCATCACGCCGGAAAATCGGAACCTAGAATATTTGAAGCTTATCGTCCGTGCTATCGTCCGGGCCATTTGCAACACCAATGACCGGCTGCACGTGCGCTTCCCCCAGCTTCGGGTGGAGCTTTGTCCGGATGTAACCTTCATTACCTCTCAGGAACTGGAGGATATGTATCCGGAGCTTTCCGGTAGCGAACGGGAACGGGAATTTGTCCGCCAGCACAAAACCGCCTGTATTATGCAGATCGGCGGCAAACTACGGTCCGGCAAGCCTCACGATGGCCGCGCCCCGGACTATGATGACTGGAACTTAAACTGCGATATTTTCTTCTGGGATGCAGTGTTGGACCGGGCGCTGGAAATTTCCTCTATGGGCATCCGCGTTGACGCAGAAGCTTTGGATCGGCAGCTGAGCGAATCTGGTTGCGATGACCGCCGGGCGCTTCCGTTCCATCAAATGCTGCTGAATAACGAACTGCCACTCACCATTGGTGGCGGTATCGGACAAAGCCGCCTCAGTATGCTGATGATGGGCTGCTGCCATATTGGTGAAGTTCAGTCCAGCATTTGGGACAGTGAAACCCTTTCCGCTTGTGAGGCTGCGGGCATCCCGCTTCTGTAAAAGAGAAACGGTAGATGCAGGCCTTTTGGCACTGCTTCCCTTAGTCATGTGGAGCAGGAACTTTCTTAAATTACAGTTGACTTTCTGTCGAATTGGTGTATACTGTAATTATAAAAATATTCCGTTGATGCTTTTTGGGAAGTGGGTTGCCATTGACCGAAAAGATGAGGACTCTCTGGAGAACACATTGAGTTGTGTGCCGAAGGTGCAAGGTGCAGGAAGCTGTGCTGAATCTCTCAGGCAAAAGGACAGAGACGCGTTACCATCGGTATTGTGTGCTTTTTTGAGCAGTCCGTTTGACGGACTGCTCTTTTTAATACTAACCAAAAAGGATGGATTGGAAATGTACGGAAAACCTTTGGAAGCTATCGAGTTTGTTAGCAAATTTGACCCGGTCGTTGCGGAAATGATGAATCGGGAGTTCACCCGGCAGAAAGACGGAATTGAACTGATCGCCTCTGAAAACTTTGCATCTCCCGCTGTAATTGCAGCCATGGGTTCAGTGCTTACCAATAAATATGCGGAAGGTCTGCCTGGAAAGCGGTATTACGGCGGCTGCCAGTTTGTGGATGAGCTGGAAAGCTTGTGTATCGAACGGGCAAAGAGCCTCTTTGGCGCAGAGGCAGCCAACGTACAGCCCCACTCCGGCGCCCAGGCCAATATGGCTGTAGAGCTTGCCATTTTGCAGCCCGGTGATACGCTGATGGGTATGAGCCTTGCCAACGGCGGCCATTTGACCCACGGCAGCCCTGCCAATATATCCGGTAAGTATTACAATGTGGTTTCCTATGATGTAAATCACGAAACAGGTCTTATTGATTATGATGAAATCCGTGATCTGGCAAAGAAGAATAATCCCAAGCTGATCATCGCTGGTGCTTCTGCTTATCCTCGCGCCATTGATTTTAAGATATTTGCTGACATTGCCCGGGAAGTCGGCGCTGTCTTTATGGTGGATATGGCCCATATTGCAGGCCTTGTTGCCGGTGGCGTGCATATGAGTCCTATACCTTATGCGGATATTGTTACCACCACTACCCACAAGACCCTTCGTGGCCCTCGTGGCGGCTTGATTCTTTGCAAGGAAGAATATGCTAAGAAGATCAATTCGGCTGTATTCCCTGGCACCCAAGGCGGCCCGCTGGAGCATATTATTGCTGCAAAGGCGGTTTGTTTCAAAGAAGCTGCCAGCGAAGAGTTTAAGACATACGCCCACAATATCGTAAACAATGCAAAAGCAATGGCGGAAGGACTGTTGGAAGAGGGCTTTGATCTGGTTACCGGTGGTACGGATAATCACCTGATGCTGGCAGACCTGCGTCCTATGGGCATTACGGGAATTGAGCTGCAGACCCGCTTGGATGCCAACCATATTACCCTGAACAAGAATGCTATCCCCGGAGATCCTGAGAAGCCCTCTGTTACCAGTGGCGTTCGTGTAGGCACTGCGGCAGCTACGACCCGGGGCTTGGGTGAAACAGAAATGCGCCGTATTGCCAAGTGCATTGGTATGACGGCCCGGGACTTTGAGGGCACATCTGCAGAGGTAAAGGCTGTTGTTGCCGACATTTGTGAAAAATTCCCCCTTTATAAATAACAGAGAAGCTCCGGAGTGCTGGAAACTTCGGAGCTTTTTCAAGGAGAAAAGTATGACACGTTTTTTTGTTTCCCCAGAGGAGCTATTGTCTTCTGAGATGGTTCTTTCCGGTGAGAATGCCGCCCACGCAAAAGTACTGCGATTGAAAGCGGGGGAAGAAGTGCTCATATGCGATGGACAGGGAAGAGAGGCGCTTTGCCGGGTAATAAGCAGTGAAAATATGACCCTGGAGGTTTTGGAGCTGCGGAAAAGTGAAACAGAAGCCTCTGTTCGGGTCAGCATCTATATGGCATTTCCCAAGGCGGATAAGTTAGAGCACGTGATCCAAAAAGCAACCGAATTGGGCGCTGCGGAAATTGTTGCGTTTCCATCTGCACGATGCGTTTCCAAGCCCGATGATAAGAGTCTTAAAAAGAAGCTGGAGCGTTGGCAGAAAATCGCCGCCTCTGCCGCAGAGCAGTCCGGCCGTGGCGTGATTCCCCAGGTGATTGTGCTGGGTAGCTATAAAGAAGCCCTTGCCCGGATGACCCAAACGGAACTTGCTATTTTGCTTTACGAAAATGAGCGGGCAACGACCCTTAAAATGGCCTTGGAAGCAAAGCCCCTTACAACCGTCAGCATCCTCTCCGGCCCGGAGGGCGGTCTTGAGGAAAGGGAAGTGGATCAGGCAAAGGATGCCGGCGTGCAGATCTGCACTTTGGGCAGACGGATCTTGCGCTGCGAAACCGCCCCTCTTTGCGCCCTGTCTGCGGTGATGTATGCGGCTGGAGAATTCTAAAAATAAATAAAAGACTACCTGATAGCAGGTAGTCTTTTTATTTGTGATATTTACTGCCGGCTTGGATAGCTTCCGCCCGGTAAATCTGTTCCAAAACCATAATCCGCGCCAAATGATGGGGAAAAGTCATAGCGCCCATAGAAAGTTGAAAATCCGCAGCCGACTTTACTTGGGGAGCGATTCCAAAGGAAGAGCCGATAAGGAAGCAAGCGGAGCTTTTCCCGCTGACCTTTACCTGCGAAATCTTTTCTGCTAAGGCTTCCGAGGATAGATTTTTTCCTTCTGGTGTCAGCACACAAAACCAGGCGTTTTTTGGGATTTTGCTTAAAATGAGGGCAGCTTCTTTTTCCAGTCCTGCAGAGATTTCCCCAGGGGAGGGATCTTCCGGAAGCCGGGTTTCCGGCAATTCCACGATGGAGAATCGGCAGTAAGCCTTTAGCCGTTTTTCGTATTCAGCGGCTGCGGAAAGATAGAATTTTTCTTTCAGCTTACCTACGGTAAGCAATGTAATTTCAAACATATGTGGCCTCCGGAGCATTTTTTCCAGTATACCATAGGAATGGATAAAATGCAATCCGGGAAAGCTGTTATCAGGAGGGGAGCGTATGAAAAAGGAAAAGCCTATCGTAACAGATCCCAATGGCTCTTATACCGGAAGGCCTAAAGATCCGGAGGAAAAACCTGTACAGGATGCGGATGATCTGTAAAATGTACCCGGTAACCCGGGTACATATCACTTCTGTTGTTTTTGCAGTCGGTATTTTTGTTGAGTGGCCATTCCGCCCCGGATATGCCGCTGGGCCTTGTTCAGGTCCAGGACGCTGCGCACTTGCCTATATAGGTTGCTGCTTATGTGGGGAAGTCGTTGGGATAAGTCCTTATGTACGGTTGATTTGGAGATGCCGAAATGTTTTGCTGCTGCGCGGACGGTGGCACCGGTCTCTATGATGTATGTAGCCAGGTCATATACCCTTTCATCAATCGTATCTTCCATAAATTCCCCTCCCTGCACTGTGCTGCCAAGAACACTTTATGTGAAAGAGAGCCCCCGTATGCGTCCTTGACAAATGATGGACATATCTGTAAAATAAATATAAAGGTATATGTGGATACATACTGGAAAAGAGGAAAAGGTATGGAAATTAATAAAAAGGTATTTTGGAATATATTTTGGGTAGCAACCGGATGTATTCTTCTTTATGTTATTATTGGCGAACGGGAGCGTTACGAGATATTCTCGGATAAAATCAGCGCTATATTTGCGCCCTTTGTGTTTGGTTCTGTATTGGCTTTCATTCTCAATGTACCTATGCGCGGTTTTGAAAGGCTTCTAAAGAAGGTATCCAAGCCCGGCATCCGTCGGACATTGGCAGCCGTGCTTACATTTATAATGGTTCTTCTTATTTTGGCTATTGTTTTCCTGCTTTTGATTCCCCAGCTCTCTGAAACCCTTGAAATGCTGATCCCCAGCCTGATAAACTTTGTAACAGACATTGGAAATCGTATCAATGCATTCTTGGAAAGCAATCCTGAGCTTATGCAGTGGCTGATGGAAAATGCGGACTTTGAGATGATCAACTGGTCGGATATCGTGCAGAATGCGGTTGCAATGTTAGGAAACAGTGTCAGTAAGATTTTGGCCGGCGCGCTTACGGCTATAAGCACCCTCTCTTCTGTGCTTATGGATCTGGTGATCGGTCTGGTATTTGCTGTTTACTGCCTGTTCCATAAGGAGACACTTGCCCGCCAGGGCAGAAAGCTCCTCTATGCCTACCTGCCGGAAAAGGTGTCTGACTATATTATCCGGATTATGCGACTTACCAATTCCACATTCTCCAATTTCCTTTCCGGCCAGTGTATCGAGGTAGTGATCCTTGGCACAATGTTTGCTATCGCTATGTCCATCTTCGGTATGCCTTATATTCCACTCATTAGTGTACTGATCGCGGTAACGGCATTTATCCCTGTGGTCGGCGCTTGGGTCGGTTGTATTGTGGGCGCGTTCCTGATCTTTGTAGCGGAGCCAAGCTTGGCGCTTTGGTTTGTAATTATGTTTGTTATCCTGCAGCAGATTGAGAACAATCTGATCTATCCCAAAGTGGTTGGTACTTCCATCGGTCTTTCCGGAATGTGGGTTCTTGTGGCGGTTGGTATTGGCGGTCAGCTTATGGGTGTTGCGGGTATGTTTTTGATGATCCCTATCGTGTCTGTATTCCACACACTATTGCAAGAGCATACCAATCACAGACTCCACCTCCGTGAAATCGATCCGGAAAAACTCACCGTTCAGCCCCCGGAGCTATCTTCCAAACTGAAGGAAAAAATCAAATCCCAAATGGACAAACAGACGGATAAAAAAGAAAAGAAACAAAAATAAAAAACACCGGTCTTGGACATACCATCCAAGACCGGTGTTTTCTGGTATAAAAAGATGCTCCCCAAATGGGGAGCATCTTCTATTTTAAGGATTAGTCCTTGTACATGTCAACCAGCTTGACCAGGTGCTCGTAACGCTCCTTAGCAGCAGCCTCGTTCTTAGCAAACAGATCGGTTGCGCGCTCGGGGAACTCACGGGTCAGACGGCTGTAACGAGCTTCGCTCATCAGGAACTCCTGATAGCCATCCTTGGGAGTCTTGGAGTCCAGAGTGAACTTGCCGGTCTCCTTGGAGGGATCGAAGCGGAACAGGTTCCAGTAACCGCAGTCAACAGCCTTCTTCATTTCAGCCTGGCAGTTCATCATGCCGCCCTTGATGGAGTGCATCTCGCAGGGAGCGTAGCCGATGATCAGGGAAGGACCGTTGTAAGCTTCTGCCTCGCAGATAGCCTTGATGGTCTGCGCCTGGTTAGCGCCCATAGCGATCTGAGCAACGTAAACATAGCCGTAGCTCATTGCGATCTCAGCAAGGCTCTTCTTCTTGGTCTCCTTACCGGAAGCTGCGAACTGTGCAACCTGGCCGATGTTGGAAGCCTTGGAAGCCTGACCGCCGGTGTTGGAGTAAACCTCGGTATCGAACACGAAGATGTTCACGTCCTTGTTGGAAGCCAGAACATGGTCAACACCGCCGAAGCCGATGTCGTATGCCCAGCCGTCGCCACCGAAGATCCAGACGGACTTCTTGGACAGGTATTCCTTCTTGGACAGGATCTCCTTAACGGTGTCGCAGCAGACCTTAGCTTCCAGGTTAGCGATCAGAGCCTTGGTAGCAGCCTTGTTGGCCTCGCCATCGTTGAAGGTGTCCAGCCAAGCCTGGCAA
>JAZOVI010000145.1:0-4529 GCA_045658625.1 Faecousia sp. | reverse complement strand
CAAATACTCTCGTCTGCCCACAGCAACCTGAGTAATGTATGGCATAAGATTGTTGGGAATGCCCCGGGGATCTTCGCCGATTTCGCCGCTTTCGTGAGCGCCGATGGGGTTGAAATACCGCAGCAGAACAATACCCCATTCTTTATCCGCAAATGCCATACCGGAGAGAATTTGCTCTGTCATATACTTGGTCCAACCGTAGGGGTTGGTGCAGTTTCCGGTGCGGGAGGTCTCTTGAAGAGGCATTTCATTGTCGGCTGTGTAAACGGTAGCGGAGGAGGAGAAGATAATATTCTTCATTCCCACTTCGTTCATTACCTTTGTCAGTACCAAGGTGGAATTAAGGTTGTTGTCGTAGTATTTCCAGGGGATGGAAACGGATTCGCCTACGGCCTTAAGACCTGCAAAGTGGATGACGCAGCCAATTTCATTCTCTGCAAAAATCTTGCGGAGCAGTTCTTCGTCCCGGACATCGCCTTCATAGAATTTGAGGGTCTTTCCTGTGAGCCTCTGTACCCGATTCAGGCTCTCTGCGTTGGAATTGCAAAGGTTGTCAATCACTACCACGCCGTAGCCGCTATTCAGCAGCTCTACGCAGGTGTGAGAACCGATATATCCGGCACCGCCGGTAACAAGTACATTCATCGTTCTGCCTCCTCATTGACGTAAGAAATAAAGCGCATAAAGCCTTGTTTGCCATCCTCTGTGTTTTTGTAAACACCTGCATCTTCCAAAACATTGGCGAAGACCTTTCCGGTCTCCTGCAAAAGGATGTCTAAAGCATTGTCTGCTGTAAAGCTGTATTGTGTCTTTAATCCTTCCACCCAGTCAGCGTGTTTGGAAAGTACGTCATCGGCACGAATATCTGCGCCTGCCACAATAGCCTCTGCCAGATCGTTTAGCTCCTTTTTCAAGCGGCTGGGCAGTACAGCAAGACCCATAACTTCAATGAGTCCGATGTTTTCCTTCTTGATATGATGCTTGTCTGCGTGGGGATGGAATACCCCGAGGGGATGTTCATCTGTTGTGATGTTGCACCGAAGGACCAAGTCCAATTCGTACATATCTCCTCTGCGGCGAGCGATGGGGGTGATAGTGTTGTGGGGTTCGCCGTTGGAGAAGGCCACAATACCGGCGCTTTCATCGGAGTAGCCACGCCAGCAGGTGAGAATTTTTTCTGCCAGGTCTGCCAGACGCTCGGGGTCTTTTCCGTCCAAACGGATGACGCTCATCGGCCATTTTACAATACCGGCCTCCACATCCTCAAAACCTGCAAAGGTGATGGGGGTTTCCACAGGGGCGGTTTCCATCGCAAAGGTGTAGTGGCCGCCTTGGAAATGCTCGTGGCTGAGGATAGAGCCGCCTACGATGGGCAGGTCTGCATTAGAGCCTACGAAATAATGGGGGAACACAGAAACAAAGTCCAATAGCTTTCCAAAAGCTGCCCGTTCGATTTTCATGGGAATGTGCTGGGAGTTAAATACGATGCAATGCTCGTTGTAGTATACATAGGGACTGTACTGTAAACACCAATCCTTGCCGCCAATGGTGATAGGGACGATACGGTGATTTTGTCGGGCGGGATGGTTCATTCGGCCGGCGTAGCCCTCGTTCTCCCGGCAAAGCAGGCATTTGGGATAGCCGGATTGGGGAGCGTTTTTGGCGGCGGCAATGGCTTTGGGGTCTTTTTCGGGCTTGGAGAGATTAATGGTAATATCTATCTCGCCGTATTCGGAAGTATATTTCCAGCGCATATCCTTTGCGATGCGGTAGCGGCGGATATAGTCTGTATCGCAGCTGAGTTTATAGTACCAATCCGTGGCTGCCACAGGATCTAAAGCATATTTCTCGCGGAAGGTGCGAATTACTTCCCGGGGCATAGGGGTGATTAGCCCCATAATTTTGGTATCGAACAGGTCCCGGGCGGTGATATTATCTTCGCACAGCCTATTTTCACAGGCGTAGTCCAAGAGACCTGCCAAAATTTCCTCCAAATCCTCGCTTTGAGGCTCATCGGAGGGAATATAGTCATTCTTGTCCAGCAATTCCAGCAGACGGTTTACTAAAACCTGATGGTCCTCGGGTTCTGTAAGTCCGCAGTTCATTGCATAGGAAACAAGGGAATCTATATAGGTTTCAATTTTCATTTTTATTCTCCGTTACTGAGAAAACATATTTTGTCTCCGAATGATAGGGTTGCCCGGCTATGATAATGGGCTGTTCCCAGTGGGGATAGTTCAGGGCGTTGGGGAAATACTGGGTTTCCAGGCAAATGCCACCTCGGAAACAGTATTTTATGCCATCTTTGCCGGTCTCGCCCATCAGGAAGTTGCCGGAATAAAACTGCATACCGGGACAATCGGTAATAACGGACATACATCTGCCGGATGTTGCGTCAGTCAGGACAGCACAGGGATTAGAAGATGCGTCGAAATTGTGATCGTAGCCCTTTTGGAGAAGCAGGGCATCATAATTTTCGTTAATATCTCTGCCGATGGGCTTAGGGGTACGGAAATCCATAGGCGTGCCGTCTACCGGGCGGCACTCTCCGGTTGGGATGGACTCAGCATCAGAAGGGGTAAAGAACTGTGCGGGCATAGACAGAAGCATATCCATTGCCTTTTCAGGCCTGTCGTGTCCGGCCAAATTGAAATAGCTGTGGTTGGTCATATTAAAGACCGTATCTTGATCGCAGAGGGCATCGTAGGAAATACGGAGGACACCGCCATCCTCTAAAGTGTAGGTTACTCGGATGGTGGCGTTGCCTGGAAAACCTTGGTCTCCGTCAGGGCTGAAAAGGGAAAGACAGATGGAGCGTTCATTGACCTGATCAACAGACCAAAGCCGATTTTTGAAGAAATCCGGACCGGAATGTAAATTATTAGGTCCGTCATTGGTACCCAGTTGATAGGTTTTGCCACCCAACTGGAATTTTCCGCATTTTGTACGGTTGCTATTTCTGCCCACAACAGTGCCAAAGAAAGTACCGCTTTTGATGTACTCGGCCGGGGAGTCAAAACCCAGGACAACATCTGCAAGCTGACCGTTTACATCCGGTACATAAAGTCTGTGCAATGTAGCGCCAAAATCGGAGATATGTGCTTCCAGTCCGCCGCATTTAAGGGTGTACAAGTAGGCAATGCTGCCGTCAGGGAGTCTGCCGAATTCTTTTTTCATAGAAAAACCTCTTATTCTGTAAATGCTTCTACGCCGCCCTGGGGACGGATGGAAAGTACGTGGCAAGCGCCTTCGCCCAGTACTGCGTCAATACCGGCACGGAAATTTTCCAAAATTTCAAATGGAACAAATGCCTGCACAGTACCGGCAAAACCACCGCCATGGACACGGTAAGCGCCCTTACCTTGGAGGTAATGCTCACACAGAGCAAGGCTCACAGCTACGTCCTGATGGGCTTTGTAGCCGGCAGGAATTACGTTTTGTAAGTACATCCAGGAGGAATGTCCGCTTTCTTTAATAAGCTGCAGGAAGGTGTTGAAATCCCCCTGCTCCAAAGCCGCTACCTGCTTAGGTACGCGTTGATTTTCCTGGTAGAAGTGGATGCAGCGCATCACTGCCCGGTCGCCGCAAGCTTTCCGCAGTTCGGGGATGGCGGCATAGAAATCAGCTTCGTCAATTTGGGTTAGAACTTCTTTACCGAAGTGGGCAGCGACTGCTTTGATCTCTCCGGGAACAGCAGCATATTCATCGGTTAGGTCGGCATGGCTTGCGCGGGTGTCAATAATGCAAAGTGCGTGGCCGCAGGAGGAAAAATCAAAGTTTACAGACTTGATCACCGGATGCTCTTTGTCGAAAAAGTCGATATTTACCAGATTGCCCACAGCGGAGGCCATTTGGTCCATCAGGCCACAGGGCTTTCCAAAAAATACATTCTCTGCATACTGGCCGATCTGCGCGATCTCCGGCTGGGTGGCTTTGCCACCGAAGAACAGATGGTTAATGATGGTGCCGATCAGCACTTCGTAGGCAGCAGAGGAACTAAGACCGCTGCCGGGCAGAACGGTGGATTCTACATAAGCATCGAAGCCCTCTACCTTGCAGCCGAGCTGGGCAAAACGGGCTGCCACACCCCGAATCAGGGCAGGGGTGGTGTTGATTTCTGCTTCTACGGGTGTAAGCTCCCGAATGTCTACCTCACATAGGGAATAACCGGCCGACTGGATGCGGATGAAATTGCTGCTATTTATCCGGACAGCTGCTACTGTGTCTAAGTTTACTGCAGCCGCCAAAACGCGACCTCTTTGGTGGTCGGTGTGGTTACCGCCAATCTCTGTGCGACCGGGGGCAGAAAAATACCGCTCCGGCCGACCGCCAAAATAAGTAGCAAAACCGGTGTCTAAGGAATTTTTCATTTCCTTGCTAATTGCGAGTTTAGTCATATGGTTACCTCTGAAAAGAAAGAATGTGGTTGAAAAAGATTAATTGCTCTGTGTCTTGCTGTAAAGTGTTGTTTGTTGCTTATCAAAAAGGAGTAATTCACCTATTTGTGAGCTTTGTTACCTTGCATTATA
>JAZOVI010000144.1:0-7585 GCA_045658625.1 Faecousia sp. | reverse complement strand
CCAGTTAATGATACGACTGCCCTTATAAATGAGGTTCTTCTCGTAAAGAGACACAAAAACCTCACGGACAGCGGCAGAGCAACCTTCGTCCATAGTGAAGCGGGCTCGCTCCCAATCGCAGGATGCGCCCAGCTTCTTCTGTTGTTCTACGATACGATTACCGTATTTGTGCTTCCAATCCCAAACGCGCTCTAAGAACTTTTCACGACCCAAATCATAACGGGTAAGACCCTCTTTGGTGCGAAGCTCTTCCTCTACCTTAATTTGGGTTGCAATACCTGCGTGGTCAACGCCGGGCAGCCAGAGCGCATTGTAGCCCTGCATACGCTTGAAACGAATCAAAGTGTCCTGCAACGTTGCGTCCATTGCGTGGCCCATATGCAACTGACCTGTAACGTTTGGAGGAGGCATTACAATGGTAAAGGGCTTCTTGCTTCTGTCCGTACCCGGACGGAAGAAGCCGCCTTCCTCCCACATTTTATAAATTTTAGCTTCCACCTGTTGGGGTTCGTAGACCTTCGGCAATTCTTGTGCCATATCTTTCACTCCTTAAAATAAAAACCGCCCTGAGCATAAGCTCAGGGCGAAAAATTCCGCGGTACCACCTGAATTCCCGTAAACGGGCACTCAAAAGCTGTAACGGGCAAACCCGGACTTCCCTACTGTCTTCAGGAAATCAGCTCAAGGGCGACAATCAGACGCAATCTTGTATGCTCGCACCAAACGCATACTCTCTGAAAAGATTTTGCGGCAGAAACTCCCTATCAAAGCCTTATAATATGTTGATAATTTACCATATCCCTGCAATTCTGTCAACTCAAATTTCCTTGACTGAAACAGAAAAATCGCATATAATAAGGGAAATAAAGTAAATGAAATGAGTTGACACTATGAAACTCTCCTTAGTTGTGCCTTGCTATAACGAAGCCGAAAATGTTGCGCTATTTCAGGATGCAGTAATTGAGGCTTTCTCCGACTGCGGTTATAATTATGAAATCGTCTTTGTGGATGATGGCAGTAAAGACGCCACCTATCACAATCTCAAGAAGATCTACGCCGCCCAGTGCTGTCCAGTCAAGGTAATCCGCCTTTCCCGTAATTTCGGCAAAGAATCCGCCTTATATGCAGGCTTAGAACACGCAGATGGCGATTATATTTCTCTCATAGATGCGGATTTGCAGCAGAGACCTGAGATTGTCAGGGATATGGTCAAAACATTGGATGAGAACCCGGAGTATGATATTGTAGCAGCTTATCAGGATCGCCGAGGTGAAGGTAAGGTTCTCTCCTTTTTCAAAAAATCATTCTATGCGATTATTAACCGTCTATCTGATGTGGAACTTCGCTCTGATGCCAGCGATTTCCGTACCTTCCGGCGCAGCGTGGCAGAAAGTCTGCTTTCGGTTGCTGAGTATCATCGATTTTCCAAGGGCATTTTCGCCTGGGTCGGTTACAATACCCATTTTATCCCCTATGTTGCCGAGCCTCGCAGAGCAGGCACCAGCAAATGGAGCTTCCGGAAGCTAATGAACTATGCCATTGAGGGTATTATCGGCTATTCCACCAGACCCCTGCGAATCGCCACCGGCATTGGAACATTAACTGCATTTTCCGCCTTTTTTTATTTGCTGATTGTAGTCATACAAAAGCTTGCATTCGGTATTGCTATCCCCGGCTACGCAACGATAATTGTACTGATCCTTCTGCTTGGCGGTGTCCAGCTTCTCTGCATCGGCATTATCGGCGAGTACGTGGGCCGAACTTTTGAGCAATCCAAAAACCGCCCCATTTACCTTGCCAAAGATGTACTGACCTATAAAAATGAGGACACCGATTAAGGTGTCCTCTCTTTCATATTTGCGTGCACTTCCCGGAGCTTTTCTTCAATAGAAAGCAAATCAGCAAAGGTCTCAGGCCGCTTACTCACATCCCGAAGCAAGGCTGACGGATGATAGATCGCCGTCATCCACGTGCCGTTGCGGCAAATCCAGCTGCCGTGATCCCGGGTAATACGGTAATCAGGGTAAATGATCCGTCTTGCGGCAATCCTGCCAAGACAAACGATAATCTGGGGATTTACTAACTCCACCTGCTTCCGTAAATATGGGATGCAGGCTGCCTGTTCCTCATCCAGCGGATCCCGATTTCCGGGGGGGCGGCATTTAACAATATTGGCAATATAGCAATTCCTGCGATTGATGCCGATAATAGAGAGCATATCGTCCAAGAGCTTACCGGCAGCGCCTACAAAGGGCTCGCCCTGCAGGTCCTCCTGCTCTCCAGGTCCTTCACCGATGAACATAATATCCGCATCCCGGACACCAACGCCAAAAACCACATTATTTCTGCCTTTACAAAGGCCGCATCGGGTGCATACGTTGCAGGTTTCCTGTAGTTTTTCCCATTCCCCCATATTACCTTCTCCTTTCGGCAGCGTGTCTGCGAGCAGCGCGCCTTTTGCGGGCGATAACACGTTGTCTGTGCAGAACAACAGCAACGAAAGCAACAAGGACAGCAACAATAATTAGAATTACTATCCCTGCTTCAGCTTGATTAGACAGTTCAACCCGCTTAGCCGTAGCAACAGCAACATAGTTACGGGCAATAAGATCAACCGTTGCCAGGCATTTCCCGCCGTACCAGACCTCTACGCTTCCCTGCAACGAGCCTTGGGCGATGGGTGCAGAATATATCTTACCTGCATTCGTAAATTTGTATGTAATTTCCGAAAGGTCAATATCCTTCGGTACAATCACCGTCTGCATTCCCGCAGGAGACAGAACAAGGTCATTATCACCGTTTGATACAGGACGCTGCGCAAGAATTTGATCCTCATAGAATACCTGTGCGATACGATAGTTAGAAATAGTAGCATCCAACAGCTGGCTGATTTCCCGGAAGCTTCCGTGGCGTTCCACTGTATAACCATCCGCAGCAAACTGGGATTTTGCACCAAATACAATAGCGATTGCCTGCATATTGCCGGCGCCCGCAATGACGCCAAGACAACGGCTTCTGTCCGATGCCATACCGGTTCTTCCGCCGGTTACCCGGCTGTCATAGTAGCTTTCGCTGTTCTTGTCCATGAGGTAATTTGCTGTTTTTAACTCCCGGGCCGGGGAATAATTCGTAGCCGGGACGGTATGTTTGACCGCGCCGAATATCTCACAGAATGTTTCATTTGCTGCAGCGGCTGCGAAAATACGCACCATATCCCGGGCGGTAGTATACTGGTTGCGACTATCAAGGCCGTGTGGATCTGAAAAATTAGTGGCCGTGCATTCAAGTTCAGCAGCCCGGCTATTCATCATCCCTACAAAACCTTCGATACTTCCTCCGATATGCACCGCAATCACAGTAGCGGCATCGTTTGCAGAACCGGTAAGCATACAGTAAAGCAGCTCCCGAACCGTCAGCTGCTCCCCTACCTGCAAACCAACAGAAGTAGAACCGGATGCTGCATTCAGCGCCTCTTGGGTAACCGTCGCAGTAGCATCCAGATTTCTGTTTTCGACAGCCAGCAGAGCCGTCATAACCTTTACCAGGCTTGCAGGATACATTCTGCTGTCAATATTGGAAGAATACATCATAGTACCGCTATTCAATTCGTAAACAACAGCAGCGGTTGCATTGGTGATCACCGGATTGCCGACAATCGCATTTTGGGCATCAATGCCGCCGTAAATACTGCTATTATGTTCCTCTGCTACAGCAGGTACGACAATAAAACCTGCCAAAAGCCAAAAACAAAGTAAAATTATGGCTATTTTTTTCATATTTTTGCTCCAATATCAAACCACAGACTTGTCCAATACGAAAATTTGTGTATAATAATTATATCAGCTACCGCTATGTTAGTCAATGGAGGATCACAGGGATATGAAAAAATCCAATATTTGGACGATTCTTGTCCCAGCCCTCATCTGCGCTGCAATCTTAATTGGTGTTTTTGTGAGGCGAATTTCCGCCGGCAGCACAATACATCTGGAACATACTGTTGCAACCATTCCGGATTCGGAAGACAATGACAGTCATACAGACAAAAAGCCACCCCAATCCCCTGTACAGAAGATTGATATCAACAAAGCAACCCCGGAGATTTTAGCTGTGCTCCCGGGTATCGGGAACGTACTTGCCCAGAGAATTGTTAATTTCCGTAACACAAACGGTCCTTTTGAAACTGTGGAGGATTTGTTAATGGTTTCGGGAATTGGCAAAAAGAAACTCAATGATATCATTGCATATATAACTGTTGGAGGTCAAAAATGAAAATACTGATCGTAGATGATGAAGAACTTTTGGTCAAAGGCATTCGCTTTAACCTGCAAAACGACGGATATGAGACCGTTACAGGAAAGGATGGTCTTGAGGCAGTTGAACTGGCCAGACAAGAACACCCCGACTTAATCATTCTCGATGTAATGATGCCAAACATGGACGGTCTCGCTGCATGCGCGCAAATCAGAGAGTTTTCTAATGTACCAATTATTCTCCTAACTGCAAAAACCCAAGATATGGACAAACTGATGGGTTTTGAAAGCGGTGCTGACGATTACATTACAAAACCCTTTAATATTCTTGAGTTAAAAGCGCGGATTCGCGCGTTACTACGACGCAGCGGGATGGGTACTGAACGTGGTAACACGTTGACAATCGGGAACATCACACTCGATCTCGATGCCCGAAATGCATATAAATCCGGTCAACTTGTTGATTTGACAGCCCGAGAATATGATATGATTGAGTTCTTTATGAAGAACCCGAACAAAGTATATTCCCGTGAAGGCTTACTTGACAGTGTGTGGTCCTACGAATACAGAAGCGATATTCGCACCGTTGATGTACACATTCGTAGACTGCGTGAAAAACTTGAGGACGATCCGGCAGAGCCGCAGTACCTTATGACGAAATGGGGCGTTGGCTATTTCTTCCATAAACAATAACAGAAAACGTCATATTAGCACGCACTTTCAGGTTGCGCTGATCTATGTAGTTGTCTCAATGTTTGTGCTGCTGTTTTTGAATATCTATATTTCTAACTCCAGTCAGGATATGATCAGTAAAAATAAGGAAGCGGCTATGGTTGAGCGCTGCCATCTGATTGCTGCTGAAATTCAGGCCTTGACGATGATCACACCCGAAAATGTAACAAATGCAGTACAAAAAATGGGCACATTGCGTGTAACACGGCTAATTGTTACCGACAGTAACGGTATGGCGATTTATGACTCGCTGGAATCCGCTTCCGCTGTTGACTGTATTATTTTACTTCCGGAAGTTGTGGAGGCCTTAGGCGGATATGATGTCTTTGTATCTGATTATAATGACGGTAAAATGTTCTCTCGCGCCGCTTCGCCGATTATGTCTTACGGTTCGTTGCTTGGTTGCGTATATCTGACGGAATATGACGAAACCCAAGGCGCGCTGATTGCTTCAATACAAAAGGATGTTCTGACGATTACCATAGGCCTTGCCTGTGCCGTCATCCTGTTCTCCCTTCTCCTATCCAGAGCCTTCACAAAGCGTGTCAATCATCTTATTTCCTCTATGCATACCATTCGTGAAGGTGAATACTCCCATCGTGTAGATGTTAAGGGTAACAACGAAATTGCTATACTGGGCCAGGAGTTTAATGAGCTTCTTACCCGCCTTCAGGCAATGGAAGAAACACGGAAGCAGTTTGTATCAAACGCTTCCCATGAGCTTAAAACTCCACTTGCCTCCATTAAGCTTCTTTCAGATTCCATTCTGCAAAATGAAATGGAAATGGATACCATTCGTGAGTTTGTTGAAGATATAGGCAACGAAGCGGACCGTCTTAATAGAATGTCGCGAAACCTTCTGTCTCTTTCCAAGGCAGATGCAAATCTGATAGAAGGTTATGAAATTATTGAAATCTCTTCTGCAGCACAACGAGCTGCCCGTATGCTCTCACCACTTGCTGATATACACAATGTAAAGATTCAAATGCAGTTGACCCATACCTGTCCCGTTCTCGCCTGCGAAGACGACCTGTATCAGATTATTTTTAATCTTATTGAAAACGGCATTAAATATAACAGACCAGGCGGTAACCTCTATATTTCACTCCAAAGAACTGACGATACTGCAATTCTGACCGTCGAGGATGAAGGCAATGGCATTCCTGAAGAATCGCTTCCCTACATTTTTGACCGATTCTATCGTGTTGATAAGGCGCGCTCCCGGTCAACCGGAGGAAGCGGACTCGGTCTTAGCATTGTTAAGGAACTTGTTTGTAAGCACAAAGGTAATATTACTGTAGAAAGCACAGTTGGTGCCGGTACGGTATTTACTTTGCATTTTCCTGTATTCAATGAGGAGGTCGAGGTATGAGACGATTAATCTGTGCAGTTCTTATCTGCGTTGTTCTCCTCTCGGGATGCTGGAATCAATCCGAAAGCTACTACACAAGACCAGCGTATTTCTATTATCCGTTGATTTCCTTCGATCTTACAAGCGGAAATCGCGTTCTTGCGTATGAACTGCGAGAGGGTGAAGAGTTTTCCTCAGAAAAAGAGCTTCTTGCGCACTATTTGGAAGGACCAAACAACGGCAGTCTTTACTCCCCATTCCCTGTTGGTGGCAGCGTGGTGGATTATACCGTTTCTGATGGCCGTATATGCATATACCTTAGCAATCATTTTAACGAGCTTACCGGTATGCCATTTACAATGGCCACATCCTGTATCGCTATGACTATACTTACCTATACTGGGTACAATTCAGTGGAAATCAACGTTTTGGATATAGATGGCGAGATTGCAAGATTTGTAACGCTCACGCAGGATCATATTATGCTCATTGATACCTGTACTGCCCCGCCGGCAGAATAGAAATATACCAATGACAAATTACCCCTCGCTCAAGAAGAACGAGGGGTAATTTATTGTTGCGAAAATCTGTTATCCTGAAGCCCAAAGCTTACAGCAATCGCCTCATCTACAAGTTGCATATGCTGATCGTCCAGTTTTCCCATATGCTCCCGCAATCGGCGCTTATCAATGGTGCGTACTTGTTCTAAGAGAATCACAGAGTCCTTACTGAGCCCAACACTGCCTCCGGCAATGTTGATATGTGTTGGCAACCGCGCCTTCCCTGTCTGGCTTGTAATCGCCGCCGCAATTACTGTTGGGGAATATCGGTTTCCCGTGTCATTTTGCACAATAAGGACCGGTCGTGTACCTCCCTGCTCACTGCCAACCACCGGGGATAGGTCTGCATAGAATATATCACCACGTCTGACGGTACTGTCCATCATTTTCACACTCCGGAGAAATCATTCCCACGCTACCCTATGACCTTATGTAACGAGGGTAATGGTATTGTCCCACGCACAGAGGAAAATTATACGGTAGTGTTTGTGATTTATCCTATGCAGAAAGCGACAGGCAGTTACAAAATCATAAAATCCTCCACGGAAATTGTCAGAATCCGCTTCCCCCTCCACAGGATCTCACCGCGGACGGGCTGATAGCTTTTGTCGGTCCAAATATCTAAATGTAGAGCCTGCTCAGCATAGCTGTCATCAATTTGCAAATAGATATACTCTCCATCCTTTCCGCAT
>JAZOVI010000143.1:0-3679 GCA_045658625.1 Faecousia sp. | reverse complement strand
TATAAAAACCGGCAAGGGTCAGCCTTGCCGGTTTTTGACTTGTGCAATAAAGCTGGGGTCGGTGCCGCAGCAGCCACCAACGAGGGTGGCGCCCATTTGGCGGCAATCGGCGATAATGGCGGCAAATTCCTCTTTTTCCATGGGGTAGTGGGGGATTTTATCTTCTCCGATGACGGGATTTCCTGCATTGGGTTTGCAGAGCAGCGGACCGCGGACATAGCGGCGCAGTTTCGATACAAGACCGGCGGTCATACAATCGGCCGCTACGCAGTTAAAGCCTACGGCTGCCGCACCCATTTCTTCCAGTTCCCGCAGTACCGGGCCGGCAGGCATACCGGAAAATAGGGAAGCGTCCGGCTGCATAGTAAAGGTATACATCACAGCACCTGCGCCTTCTAACTCTGCGGCGGTGAGGATGGCTTCTGCTTCCTGAGGGTACATCAGGGTTTCTGCGGCGAGTAAGTCTGCGCCGCCGTCTATAAGACCGCGGATTTGCCGGCGGTAATTTTCCACAAGAAGGTCGAAATTGCCTTTATCAAAGCTGTCTGTAAAAGCGGCAAGGGTAGTAAGATTACCGGCAACCAGTATATCCGAAGATACGGAGCGGGTAAGGCGCACCAGGCGGGCGTTGATTTCTTCGGTTTGGGCTTCCAGACTGTGGGAAGCAAGGGCGATGGGCTGGGCTTGGAAGGTGGGAGCGTAGAGGATTTGACTGCCAGCTTCAGCATAAGCCTGCTGGAGGGCTTGCAGCGCCTCAGGGTGCTGGAGTACCCACAGCTCTGTGGCAACGCCTCGAGGCATACCGGCCTTCATAAGGTTGGAGCCGGTGGCGCCATCCAAAAGAAAAAGACCTTCGGAAATTTTCTTATGCAATTCCTGTTTTGTGAGCATCCTGCCACCTCCCTGCGTTTTTTGTTATTATAGACCGGGAAATGTAAAAATGCAACTGCCTTGACGGAAGAAAAGAATTCTGCTAAAATGGCTTGTATATCAAAAATGGAGGTTTTTCCTGTGAAAAAGACTGTTTTAAGAGAATATGCTCGTTTGATCGCCCGTGTCGGCGCAAATGTACAGAAGGGTCAGACCGTTATTGTTCATGCAGGTCTGGATCAGCCTGAGTTTGTTGAACTGCTGGTTGATGAGTGCTACAAGTGTAAGGCAAAGGAAGTTATTGTAGAGTGGAGCTACCAGCCCCTTGCTAAGCTGCACTACCGCCATCAGAGCGTTAAGAACCTGGGCAGCGTTACCGAGTGGCAGAAGGCAAAGTTGCAGCACTACTGCGACATTAACCCTGCCCGTATCCACCTGACCTCTGCCGATCCCGACGGCCTCAAGGGCATCAATATGGGCAAGATGGCAAAGGCGCGGCAGATGTCCTATCCCATCGTAAAGCCCTACTCCGATGCCCTGGACGGTATGCAGCAGTGGTGTATCGCCGCTGTTCCCGGTAAGGCTTGGGCAAAGAAGGTATTCCCCGGTGAGCGCACTTCCGTTGCCGTTGAAAAGCTGTGGGAGGCAATCTTGTCCACTTCCCGTGTTTGCGAGGACTCCATTGCCGCTTGGAACGAGCACAATGCTGACCTGCAGGCTCGCTGCGCATATCTGAACAACCTGGGCATCCAGAAGCTGCACTACACTGCCGACAACGGCACAGACCTGACCGTCGGTATGATTTCCGAGGCTGTTTTCTGCGGCGGCGGTGAGACTGCCAAGACCGGTATCTTCTTCAACCCCAACATTCCCACTGAGGAATGCTTCATCTCTCCCAAGAAGGGCGAGGCTGAGGGTATTGTTTACCCCACCAAGCCCCTGTCCTACCAGGGTCAGCTGATTGAAAACTTCTGGATGCGTTTTGAAGGCGGCAAGGCTGTGGAAGTAGGCGCAGAAAAGGGCAACGAGCTGCTGGAGCAGATGGTCAATATGGACGAAGGCGCAGGTTACTTGGGCGAGTGCGCTCTGGTTCCCCAGACCAGCCCCATCAACTTAACCGACCTGCTGTTCTATAACACTTTGTTTGATGAAAATGCTGTCTGCCATTTGGCTGTGGGCCGTGGCTTTAACGATACCATTCGTGGCTACCACGAAAAGACGAACGAGGAGTGCAAGGCCTTGGGTATCAATGAGTCTATGATCCACGTGGACTTTATGATCGGCTGCGACAGTATGAATATTGACGCTACTTGCGCTGACGGAAAGGTCGTTCCCATCTTCCGGAACGGCAACTGGGCATTTTAATAAGAAAAATTCCTAAAAAAACAAAAAAAGTGCTTGCATTTCTTAAAGTCTTGTGTTATGATATGCGGGCGATTGAAGATTGCTCGGGTTATTATGCCCTTTTAGCTTACGAGAAAGAGGTGAACGAAATGAAGGAAGGCATCCATCCCAACTACGAACAGACAACCATTCGCTGCAACTGCGGTAACACCTTTACCTGCGGTTCCACTAAGAAGGAGATCCGTGTTGAGATCTGCTCCAAGTGCCACCCTTTCTATACCGGCAAGCAGAAGCTGGTTGACACCGGTGGACGTGTCGATCGTTTCAACAAGAGATTTGGTCTGAAGTAAGAACAAAATTCGCACTGCGTTTGCAGTGCGGATTTTTTATGTAAAGAATAAGGGATGCCCGCGGGAATCCCTTTTTATTGTAAAGAGAAAACCACGGGAAGGCATACTCCCCGTGGTATAGAATTATGGTTTGTAGCTGTGGCGCTGGATGAATTTATCAAAGTAAGACAGTATTTCTTGGGGGTCTGTTTCCGGATCGGTGGATGCAACCAGACAACGCTCGGGGTCATCCTCAAACATAAGGATAAAATAGCCCATATCCGTACTGAGAGCTATATTCAGACCCACCGGGGAATTCTTTTCGTTACTATAGACAAACATCAAAGGACCCCAATAGTAGGGATAACCGGGAAGCTGATCGATATCCATTACATAGAAAACGTCCTTGAATCCATTGTCGTAGTTATACCCCTCCAGTCGAACCGGAAAATCTTCAGGCATAGCAAAATCCACATCAAGATAGGCACCATCTTTGGTTTTTAGAACACGGCCTTTGACTGAAAACTCCACCTCTTTTTCCCCAGTGCTATGGGGATTAACCCAGACGCCGTACATTTGATAATCTATCTTTTCTGCGGTGTAGGGAAAGCCACGGCAGCCCCATTTAATTACAAAGATCCCCAGTAAAATCGCGCTAACTATTAATACAATGCCTAAGTACTTTTTATTTCTCATACACATTACTCCCATTCATATTGTGGGAAAGAAGCATACACTCTATGCTTTTTCAGTTATCCTCTATACAGGAAGGCAGAACACCTGAACACCCGGGGCAATAGACAGAAATGTTTTTGTATTCCGAAATGCATTCTGTCTCGCCTCCTTTATATATTTTCGTTTTTATTATAAATAATATAACACTATCTGTCAATAAAGTTTTTCAATTCGTTCGACCGTTTTTGGTTTTGATATACACCCCGGTTACATAATGCCCCGGAAAAAGTTGTTATGATTATTTTTTGTGGAAAGCTTGTGAAAGCAGGGGAAAATGTGATATACTATATAAAATTGGTATGATGGGAGGAAATATGCCCTATGCAGGAGACTTTTGATCGGGCTGTGCAGGAGCGGGCTGTGCTGGTTGGCCTTAGCGCCGACTGTTTTACAAAGGAACA
>JAZOVI010000142.1:0-14687 GCA_045658625.1 Faecousia sp. | reverse complement strand
CCTTCCCCCAGGGGAAGGCTTTTGGGTGCGGGGAAAGGCTTTGGGGCGGCAAAAAGCACGCGGCTTTCAGCCGCGTGCTAAATGTTTAATTAGGGGTTAATTACTTAGCGACACCGTTGAATACGATGGTGTTAACCATAGCACGAACACCGCCGGATACGGTTGTGAGGGTGACGGTTTTATTGGTGGTTGTATCGATGACAATCTCATCGTACGCACCATCATTGGAATTCTTCGTGAGGGTATATGCGGTGCTGTTTACGGTAATCTTAGTAGTGTTGGCTTTGTACTTAGCGATATAGATAACAACCTCAGTTACGTTATCGGGCACATTGAAGGAGAAGGAACCTGTTTTGCTGGATGTGCCGAGCTTAATACAGGAATTGCCCTTGAGGTCGTAAGCGGGACCGTAAACGCTGCTCATACTGTTAAGTGTAAGGGTGTAGGAGCCTACTGTGTAAGACTTAGATGTACCAAGACTGTTACCGTCTACGTGAGATGCACTGCCATTTGTACCAAAGTCGAAAGTCGCCAAAGTTTCAACTACGGGAGTGTTGCCGCCGATTTCGGTATTGCAGCGTGTGCAAAGACCGTTGTCTGTGGTGTGTCCCAAGGCTTTTGTTTCGGAATCCGTGTAGGAATTTCCGCAGATGGAGCAGGTGTGTGTAGTATAACCTGTGGTCAGGCAGCCGGGATCGGTTACAACAGACTCATAATCGTGCTCGTGAGCAACGACCTCATCCAGCCAAGCGCTCTTGCCCTGGGCAGTGGTGTCGTACATACCCAGGATGGTGTAAACAGTAACTTTATCGCCGTTTACGGGCTTATAGCTCAGAGCATCGTAACGGGTGCTGCCGTCAGCACTGTACAGACCGTAAATGCAGATCTCATTGCCGGCATCATCCTTGATGTAGAAGTTACCATAAGTGGTGTTGTACAGACCGGTTACGATACCGGTGATGTAGTATTTCTGAGTGGTGTAGGAAGTACCGGCGACCTTTGCAACGGCCAGTGCCTGAGGGATGGTCAGTGTAGCGCCGTCCTCGGGGAGCATTACTTCACTACAGCTATCACACTTGTAGTCCTTATTGTTGTCGGCGTGTGTGCATTCTTCAGGCTCGGAAGGATCGGTAGGCTCGGAAGGATCGGGCTCGGTAGAACCGGAATCCTGAGCGAAAGTAACAGTCATGTACTTGATACGAATCTGGTTTGTATTAGCAACATCCAGCTTGATGCAAGTTGCGCCGTCAAGAGAAATGCTATAATCCTTATAAGAAGTGGATGTTACAGAGATTCCACTTGCAAGCTCCCAAGTAGCACCATCGTCATTGGAAACATATACATTCAAAGTATCGACCTTGTAGCCAGCATTAAATGTGATCTTGGAGATGGCGTGTGTGGATGTAATAATGGCATAACCATTATAGGTAGAACTGGAATACAGTCTTAATTCGGAGGTGAAGTGTGCATCTGTAGTGGTTACAGTAATGTAATCGTCCAGTTTGTGGACTTCATTATCTGCATACTGTGTGCCAGCGGTGTAGTCAGCAAAAGTGTAAGTTTTAGGATTTTCGGGGATAGTGGGCTTGGATTCCAGGAAGCTGCCAAGATAGGTTTTCAGGTAGTCGTTTCCTTCCTTGTTCAGCATTTTTACCACTTTGTGCTTCTGAGCGTCATACTTAGCTGCATCATTGTTAAGGGCAATCAAAATGGACTTGGGGTAAATGTCCAACTTGGTGTTGCTTTCGATGATCAGTTCTCCGCCGACCTTTGTATCATTGAGTTTGATGTAGGCGCTGACGGTGCAGTAGCGGTTGTCAGTCAGAACACCGGAGGCGAAAGAGCCGTCCAGGTAATAATAGGCGCGGATACCGTTGGTTTCCTCACCTGCAAAGGTCTTCCAGTAAGGGGAGTACTCTTCGTCCTTGCCCGCGAGATTGTAGTTATGGAGACCAAATTCACCGGCGTCAATCAGTTTTGCAACCACATCGTTAGCGATAACGGTTACACGAATGCTGACAGCGGAGTAATGGTTGTTAACACCGTACTTATCAATGGTAATGTTAAAGGGGTGGAAGGAGTATGTACCGTCTCTGTTAGCAACCTTCAGGTACTTATAGCCGTCGTACTGCTCCCAATCCTTAACCTTGTAGTAGCCGGTGCCGGAAATGATTGCGGTGCCGGGATTTTCGCCAGACAGGTCAGGGGACCCGTCTCCCTTTGTGGCAGACACAACGCTGGTATCGATGATAGCAACCTCAACAGGGTTCTCTTCATCTTTTGAGCCAGTTACATTAATCTTGACATTCGTCTTGCCGGCCAGATTAACGATGTCGCCGGCGGCTACGGAAATCGTTTCGCCGTTATCGTTGGCTGTGATGACGTTAGCATCGGCAGCCTTGGCGTTGGGGGCAGCGATGAACACCACAGCGGCGATCATAACAACTGCCAAGAATATTGCGAGCAAATTCTTTTTCATTTTGATTTTACCTCCATAAAATCATTTCAATAGCTTTCTTTTGGGAAGCTAAAATTTACTGTGCTTATAGGAAGATACTTTTTTACGCATATATCCATTATATACCACATGTCAAGCTTTTTGGGGGCGTTTTTCAGAAAAATAGGCACTTTTTTGATTTTGTGGGAAAAACAGAGGAATTTTGTTCTATGAGTGTGCATACCTGGAGATTGCCACGGGCATAAATGCCCTCGCAATGACAATGGGGGCCAATGACCGCCCCTGCGAGGGAGGGGGATTGACAGAGGGGGAGGAATGTGTTAATATATGAATAGTTATTCATATGAACATATATTCATACGAGGAGAACAAGGATGAAACACGATCATACATTGCAATTAGCACAGGTGAGGGGGGAGCTCCCAACTGATGACCGGCTGTGTGAGCTGGCAGAACTGTTTAAGTCTTTTGGAGACAGCACACGGATGAAGATTTTATATACCCTATCTGTTTCCGAGCTGTGTGTGTGCGCCCTTGCGGAGCTTTTGGGAATGGAGCAGTCTGCCATTTCCCATCAGCTGAAAAAGCTGCGGCAGGCGAAGCTGGTAAGCAGCCGCCGGGAGGGCAGAACGGTATATTACGCCTTGGACGATGATCACGTCCGGGATTTGGTAGCGGTGGGCTTTGCCCATCTGACGGAGGAAGTAAAATGAGCCACGAACATCACAACGAACACGGGTCTTGTTCCTGCGGGCACGAGCATCACGAACATCATCACGAACACGGGTCTTGTTGCTGTGAGCACGAGCATCACGAACACCATGACCATTGTTCCTGCGGGCACGAACATCATCACGAGCACGACCATTGTTCCTGCGGACACGACCATCATCATGAAGAGGGTGGTTGCGCCTGCTGTGAAGCCAAGCTTCACGGAGAGGTGAAGGTGGAAAAGACCATCCTTTACCGGATTGCCGTATCCGGCGTTTTGTTCCTGGGAGGCTTTTTCCTCAGCGGGTGGCTGCGGGCGATCTGCTTCTTCCTGGCTTACGGTGTTATCGCCTGGGACATCCTCTGGGCGGCGACGAAAAATATCCGCCGGGGCAAGGTTTTTGACGAGCAGTTTTTGATGGCCATTGCCAGCATCGGCGCTTTTTGCATTGGGGAGTACCCGGAAGCGGTGGCGGTAATGCTGTTTTATCAGATCGGCGAGACATTCCAGACCCTTGCGGTGGGCAAAAGCCGGGATTCTATTGCAAAACTGATGGAATTGCGTCCGGATCGGGCCACCGTTTTGCGGAATGGGGAGGAAGTCAACGTTTCTCCCGAGGATGTGGCGGTGGGCGAAACCATCGTGGTGCGTCCCGGTGAACGGATTCCTTTAGACGGCGTTATACTGCAAGGCGCGTCCAATATAGATAATTCTGCCCTCACCGGCGAGAGCGTACCCCAATTTGCGGAAGCCGGTGTCCGGGTACTTAGCGGCGGTGTCAATCAGACCGGTGTTTTGCACATCCGGGTGGAAAGCGTGTATGCCCAAAGCACGGCGGCGAAGATTTTGGAGCTTGTGGAACACGCTTCCGAGAAGAAGGCCAAGAGTGAGCGGTTTATTACCCGGTTTTCCCGATGGTACACCCCTTGCGTGGTAATCGGCGCGGCGCTGCTGGCCTTTGTTCCTCCGATTTTTGTGGGGGATTTGAGTGGCTGGGTTCATCGGGCGTTGGTGTTTTTGGTGGTTTCCTGCCCCTGTGCGTTGGTGGTATCTGTGCCTATGTCCTTTGTGGGCGGTATCGGCGGCGCGGCACGGCGGGGCATCCTTATTAAAGGCGCGGATGCGTTGGAAGCCCTTTCCAAAGTAAATACGGTGGCCTTTGATAAGACCGGCACGCTGACAACAGGTGTGTTTCAGCCCAAGGAGGTTTGTCCTGTAGAAATTTCTCAGGAGGAACTGAAAGAAATTGCGGCGGCGCTGGAAAAGCACTCCAATCATCCCATTGCCCGGTGCTTGGCGGTTTTGGGCAACAAAACAGCGGAGGATGTGCAGGAAATTGCCGGTGGCGGCGTTTCCGGCCTGGTGGATGGCAAGCGCTGCTTTGCGGGAAGCCGTCGCTTCCTGGAGAAAATGGAAATATCCGTTCCCCAAAGCTTAGGCAACGGCACGGTAATCCATATTGCCCGGGAGGGAGAATATCTTGGCTACATTACTGCCCGGGATGTGATTCGTCCGGAGGCTAAGGATACGATTGAAGCATTGGAAAAACGGGAAATCCGTACACTGATGCTTACCGGCGACCATCCGGACATTGCTGACCGGGTTGGCAGGGAAATCGGTATTAAAAAGGTATACGCCCAGCTCCTGCCCCAGGATAAGGTGGCGGCGTTGGAAGCGGAAATGGCAAAGGGCCGCCGGGTAGCGGTGATTGGCGATGGCATCAACGATGCGCCCATCCTCGCCCGGGGCGATGTGGGCATTGCTATGGGCGGTATCGGCAGCGACGCAGCCATCGAGTCGGCAGGAGTGGTGCTGATGGAGGATAAGCTTTCCAAAGTACCGGAGGCCATTCGCCTGGCAAAGAAAACAATGAAAATCGTCAAGCAAAATATTATCTTTGCATTGGGCGCAAAGGGCGTTATACTTGTTTTGGGCGCGCTGGGAATTGCGAACATGTGGATCGCCGTATTTGGTGATGTAGGCGTTATGATCCTGGCAACGCTGAACGCCCTCAGGAGCTATTTATGGAAGAAATAAAAATTATTGCCATGGATCTGGATGGAACGCTTCTGGATTCTGAGAAACGTTTGTCGGAAGAAAACCGGGCGGCACTCCAAGAGGCTGCGGAAAAAGGAATTGAGATTGTACCTACCACCGGGCGGATTTATGCCATTATCCCGGATGCGGTGCGGGAGCTACCTTTTATCCACTATGCTATTACAGTAAATGGCGCAGAGGTCTTTGATGCGAGGAACAACTGCGCTATTGCAAGAAATGAGCTGCCTTGGCAAAAGGCTGTGGAGGTTATGGAATACCTGGACGGCTTCGATGTGGTCTATGACTGCTATCAGGGCGGCTGGGGGTACATGACGGCAGAGCACCTGGAAAAAGTGGGGGATTATCTCACAAGCGACCATTTTAAGGAAATCTATAAAAAATCCCGGAAGCCTGTGCCGGAACTGAAAGCCTATCTCCGGGAAAAAGGGGAGGGCGTGCAGAAGGTGCAGTTCTGCACCACAAACCAAGAACTCCGCGCTTGGCTTTTGGAGGATCTCAAAACCCGGTTTGACGGAGTGGCGATCAGTACCGCCCTGTCTTATAACGGAGAAGTAAACGATGCAAATGGACATAAAGGCGGCGCATTAGTCAAACTGTGCGAGCATTTGGGCTGTACGATGGAAAATGTGATGACGTTAGGCGACGGCCTGAATGATATTACAATGCTGCAGATGGCAGGTGTTTCCGTGGCAATGGAAAATGCCGCCCCGGCAGTAAAGGCGGCGGCGAAATATGTAACCGGAAGCTGCGACGATAGCGGCGTTGCCCAGGCGATAAGAAAATTTTGCTTATAAAAAGCCTCCCCTGTGTAAGGGGAGGTGGATTTTGCGAAGCAAAAGACGGAGGGGTTGTAACAATCCCCCAGTCAAAAATCATATAGATTTTTGACAGCCCCCTTTACACAAGGGGGCCTTTATTATTTCAATAGAATACCCAAGAGTGCTTCTTTGGTAAGGCCTACAATACAGCTTATATCTGCCTTTTCTGCGGCGGCGCGGAAGCCTTCCGGGGTGGCGGGCTGACCGATAAACGCATCGGTCAGGGCGGTTAAATCTCCGGCGGAGAAGAAATCTCCAAAGAGAGAAGCCTCTGCGATACAGCCTTTTTCAATGCGGAATTGGAGTGTCAGGCGACCGCAGTTTTCAATGCGACCAGAGAGTGTCATATCGCAGGCAGGGGATGCGCCCCAGTTCCAAGCCCAGGTGTCATAGCGGCTTTCTTTCAAGGTAGTGATGGCGGCAATGTCTGCATCCGACAGAACATAGTTTTCCATCTCTTCGTCTTCAAAGAGGGCTTTTAGAAGCGCTTCTCGGAAGGTGTCCAAGGTCGTTCCCTCCGCAAGCAGGGGCTTTAAGTTGGTGATCCGGCTGCGGACGGAAGCAACACCCTTGGCTTTGATTTTATCAGGGTCAGGGCGGAGCGCCTTTGCGGCGTTTTCCAAACGGGAATCGAAAAGCAGGGTGCCGTGGTGCATAACCCGGCCATTTTTTACATATTGGGCGTTTCCGGAGAACTTTTGACCGTCTACGGTGATGTCATTTCTGCCGTTGACCTCCGCATTTGCGCCTAGAGAGCGAATGGCTTTTGCCACCGGGTGGCAGAACAGGGCTAAATCCGGCTCTTTTCCCGCGGCATCCTGAATGAAAGTGAAATTTAAGTTACCCAAATCGTGGTAGACCGCGCCGCCGCCGGACAGTCGACGGACTACCCGGACATTATTTTCCCGAATAAAGGCTTCGTCCACCTCGTTGAAGGTGTTTTGGTGGCGGCCGATAACCACAGTGGGGGCGTTCTGCCACAGGATAAAATAATTGTAGTCCTTGGAAAGACTTTCAAAAACATACTCTTCCAAAGCTAAGTTGAAGGCAGAGTTGGTAGTATCCACCTGAATATAACGCCAGGGCATAGAAACACCCTCCTTAGTATAGGATGCAGATATTATAATATATAGAAGCCAATATGGCAAGATATTAAAAAAGGAAGAGCCAAAAGGCTCTTCCTTTTTTGTTTACTGCGCGTATTTTTCCCAATTGTTTTCATAATAGGTATCCCGCAAATATTGGATGGCAGAGGCAGACCTACTCAGCTCGGCAGCAGTTAAATCTACAAACTTCAACTCTACATGCCAGTTATTGGGGTCTTTGAAGATCAGCTCTGTCAAATTTTCACACTGGCCTACAACTTGACCACCAATCTCGGTAACACCTGCGCCGATGGTCAGACTGGTCAAATGGTTGTTTTGGTAGAAGTTCGAAGCGCCCAGATAAGTAACATTATCCGGAATAACCACAGTGGTAAGGGGGAGACCTTGCAGGGAAGAATCTCCAATGTATTCTAAGCTATCCGGTAGATTGATGGAGGTCAGATTGGTGCAAGAGTTGAATGCGTACTCCTCAATGCGGGTAAGACCCTCCGGAAGGGTTACGCCGGTGAGATTTACACAATATGCAAAGGCGGATTTGGCGATTTCCTTTACCCCATTGGGAACAGTAAAGGAAGTTCTGGGATTTCCTATGGTGTAATAATAAAGCACAGTACCGTCCTTGGAATATAGAACGCCGCCGTCTGCCTTAAAGTAGGGATTTTCTTCGTCAACAATAAAGTCTTTCAAGGCGCTGCATTCCTCAAATACAAACCGCCCCAGCTCCTCAACGCCCTTGCCGATGGTGATGGTAGTGAGCTTTTCACAACCGCCGAACGTCCAATTATTCAGAATGGTCACGCCATCGGGGATCGTAATGGATGTAAGGCTTTCGCAGCCCCGGAAAGCTTCGACGCCGATCTCTGTTACGCCGACGGGAATGTTCAGCTCTATGAGGCTGCTGCAGCCGGCAAATGCGCAGCTGCCGATGGTAGTCAGGCCTTCCGGAAGGTTAACCTCCGTCAAGTTGTAGCAGCTGGAGAAGGCATTGCTGCCAATAATGGTGATGGTGTCCGGCAGGACGATTTTGGTAGCCTGACATTCCCAAAAGGCGTTGTAGCCGATGGCCTTGACATCCAGCTCCTTATATTGGGCAGGAATCCAGATTTCGTTTATCTGCTTGTTTTCTACACCGACGACAGTATAGTAGTTTCTGTTGCTGGACAGACTGAACTTGATGCCCTCACAGGCGTTTTTGCCACAAAGGGTGCAAATGCCCTCTGTGTTAAAGTTGTGGTGATTGGGGTTGATTTCCAAATCTTCGCGGAACTCATCACCGCAAACGGAACATTTTTGGTAATTTGTCCAACCGGCTTCGGTGCAGTTAGGCGCTTTGTCGGGAAGCATTTCATACTGATGACCGAGCCAAATGGGGTAACCTTCGGTGTAGCCGCAAATGTCACAGACAAGGTCTTTTTGACCGCCCTCTGTGCAGGTGGCTTCCTTAATGATGATCTCGGTAAAAATGTGGTCGTGGGGGCCAATTTCACCACCGTCTGTGGGGTTTGTGCTGTCACCGGGCGTAGTGCCAAGGTCAGGCACAGCACAGGCAGCTAAGGTGAAAATCAGAATACCAATGCAAAAAAGGATTGTGATTTTTGATAATTTACCCATAATAAACCCTCCTATGTTAATAGTTACACACCCATTTTATACCATTTATTTGGAAATTGCAAGGGTCAAGCCAAAGTGTACTTAGAAATGGCCTTGCAGATGGCTTTTACATCGGTGTTGCCGGTAAATTGGAATTTTACCTTGCCGACGCCGGACATATACAGCTCCAGCTCGGAGTCCAAATCAAAGACACCGGCGGTTTCCAGGGAGAAGGTGCTGATTTTGCTGTAGGGGATGGAGGTGTAGTCCTGCTTTTTGCCGGTAAGACCCTGGACATTGATGGCGATGATTCGCTTATTGGTAAAGACAACACCGTCCCGGACACTTTTATAAGCGCCGATAATATCTTCGCCGTCAATGAGAAAATCGTTGATGATCTTCCCGAACTCGTTGTTATCTACCTTTTTTAGGCGGGCAAAAAAGCCCTGGCTGTTAAAATCGATCATAATAAAATGCTCCTTGTGGGAAATTTCAAAGAAACCCTTGATAATTTCAGTGTATCATATTCTATACGCCTATGCAATAGAAAAACACTGGGCTTTCGCCCAGTGTTTGGGAAAATGGCACGCCTGAAGGAATTCGAATCCCCGACCTTCCGCTTAGGAGGCGGACGCTCTATCCGGCTGAGCTACAGGCGCATATGTGATTGCATTGTACCGAAAAAAAGTTTTCCTGTCAACAAAAACAGGCGCTTTTTTCATCTGTCTGGACATATACTGATAAAAGAATGTTTAAGGAGGTGCGATATGTGGGAGAGAGATGATCCTATGGCTGATCTGGAGGATTTGCTTTTTGATGAAGAGGACGGAAGACCCAGTGAGCGATAAAAGGAAAACCCGACAGCATACAAACTGTCGGGTTTTGGTCATTTTACAGCAGCGGGCACTTTGTTTTGGCTGCGCAGATACAGCTCTTCAGTAGCAAAAGCCAGCTTGGTGATGCAGTTTTGCTTGGTAGGTTTGCAGTAGAAAGAGTCGTTTTCTGTGGAAATATCTACATAGTCCATTTTATCGAGGGCGGGAAAACCGTACTCTACATGTAGGCTGTTGCTTTGGTCAGGGGTGCGCTGGATGAAATAATCCGCATCCCGGTAATGTCCCTCCAAAATGAAGCCTTTTTCGATGTCGTGGATGAGCTTTGCCTTGCCGAGAGGAATATACCGCCAGCAGCGGGGTAGGGAATAGACCTCCACCTCGTCTTCAAAGTGATATGTACCCTCTTCAATCTGCTTTTTCACCTGCTGGCGTTCCCAGTTGAACCAATCGGGGATATGGTCAAATTCCGTTTCGCCTTCGGTGGCTTTCAGGTAGCCATCCTCCTGCCATACCCAGCGCTTGCCGCATTCGGTACAGAAAATTTCTGCGCCTGCAGAGTCCATTGCCTCTGCGCCGCAGTGGGGACACTGATAAAGAATCTTATGCAGGTTCTTGGCCCGGTAAGGCTCGGTAATTAAAATGCCCGCATCCTTTTGATACTGATAATCGTCATACTGCAGCGCAGACCGAATGGCCTCATTGATCTCGTCCACGGACATTGTCTTTACCTGTTCTGCAGTGAGGATCTGGGTCATTATGGTGTGATGCGGCACATTGCGCTTAGTGGGCACATCCCAAACAGGGGCAGATAAGTGGTTGCCGTGGTGGACAACCGCTACAACCGGCACTTTGTTCATTTTTACCAGCTTACCTACGGAGTCCGGAATAAAAGAGGTGGTGCCGCAGGGACTGTACCGCGCTTCGGGGTACAAACCCAGAATGTCGCCCCGCTTGAGTACTTTGCGGATAGATTTAACAAGGGGGATGTCGGTAGTGAATTTTCGTGTGGCAATACAGCCGATCCACTCCATCAGGAACCATTTGACCACATAGCCGTCGATGTTAACGACATTGCTGACACTGTGAGGCCAAGTGCCCATAGCCGCCAGCTCAAAATCGATGAAGGCCATGTGGTTGCTAAGCATCATATATGGGGGTTTCAGCCCTTCCATATTGACCTTTTCTACCTTGTATTGTTTTCCTGCAAGGAAAATTTTACACAGAAGCCAAATGAGACCCGTCCAGAATTTGTTCTGGTGCATCGGGGACTTAGCGACATTATAGTGTTTTTTGTTTTTGTAATTAGGTTCAATATTCATATTCTCACACTCCGGATGTAATTGTAAACGATTTTTAAACAAAAAGCAATACTGCATTGCGCAATCTGTCGAAGGGTGGTATACTACTGAAAAAATGCGTTATGGGATGTGAGAAAATGGATGCTATTTGGTGGATATTGGGCGTTGCTGTGGCGGCGTTGATCGTTATGTTGATCGCTTACATATGCTTTCGGATGGCATTTTATATTTCCGACAAGGAGAAGCGGGAAAATGCGCTGCGGATATTGCCGCCGGGAGAGGAATATCTGTCCTATCACGATGTGATGACGGCTTGGCACAAGGAAGTAAGTGCTTTCCCTTGTGAGAATTTTACCATCCGCAGCTTTGACGGCTTGGTTTTGAAAGGAAAGTATTATGAGCGGTTTCCCGGCGCACCCATCGAGCTGATGTTCCACGGCTATCGGGGCAATGCTCAGCGGGATCTGTGCGGCGGCGTCCAGCGGTGCTTTGCCTGCGGCCGCAATGCCTTGGTGGTGGATCAGCGTGCCAGCGGCGATAGCGAGGGAAATATAATTTCTTTCGGAATCAAAGAACGCCGAGATTGCCTTTCCTGGGTGGCCTTTATGGTTGAGCATTTTGGCCCGGATGTGAAAATCATTCTCACTGGTATTTCTATGGGCGGCGCAACGGTTTTGATGGCCGCGGGTGAGGAATTGCCCGAAAATGTAATTGGTGTCCTATCGGATTGTGGCTATTCTTCTCCCAAGGAAATCATTTGTAAAGTCATCGGGGAAATGAAGCTTCCGGCAAAGGTATGTTATCCTTTTGTGCGGTTAGGCGCACGCCTGTTCGGGCATTTTGATTTGGAGGAGACAAGTCCGATGGAGGCGCTGAAGAAATGTAAATTGCCCATATTCTTCACCCACGGAGAAGCAGACGGCTTTGTGCCTTGCCAAATGACCGTAGAAATGCACGCCCGGTACGACGGCCCCAAATATTTATACACTGTGCCCGGCGCTGAACACGGCTTGGCTTTCCCGGCGGATCAGGAAAAATACCTGAAAGCGTTGGGAGAATTCTTCTAAAATGAAACAACCACCGGAAAAACCGGTGGTTGTTTTTTACGGCACAAATTCTTTGCAGTGCATGCTGAGGGGACATTCGCTGCACTTGGGATTGCGGGCGGTGCAGGTGTCTCTGCCAAAGAGCACGATCCGATGGCAGAAATCGGAGCTTTCCTCCGGGGGGAGGATGGCGCGGAGCTGCTGTTCCACCTTTTCGGGCTCTTTGCCTTTGGCAAGACCCAGGCGGTTGGAAATTCGAATGCAGTGGGTATCGCAGACCACGCTGCCGGGCGTTCCATACAGGTCCCCCAGAAGCAGATTGGCGGTTTTTCTGCCTACGCCGGGAAGCCGGAGAAGCTCCTCCATCGTACCGGGAACTTTGCCGCCGTATTCATTAAGCAGCATTTGGCAGGCGAGAACGATGTCCTTGGCTTTTTGGCGGAAGAAGCCACAGGTGCGGACATAATTTTCCACGTCCTCTACTTTTGCGCCGGCCATTGCTTCCAAAGTTGGATAGGCGGCAAACAGCGCCGGGGTGATCATATTGACCCGGGCATCGGTGCATTGGGCAGACAGCCGCACGGCGATCATCAACTCATAATCTTTCTTATAATGTAAAGCGCACAGGGCGTCGGGGTAGCGATCATTCAAA
This sequence comes from Faecousia sp., assembly GCA_045658625.1. Taxonomy (GTDB): domain Bacteria; phylum Bacillota; class Clostridia; order Oscillospirales; family Oscillospiraceae; genus Faecousia. Next base: position 2,113 of record JAZOVI010000142.1, on the reverse strand, counting down.
ACATCAATGATATGTCGTACCTTTTGTTCCATTTTGCTGTCTCCTTTTCTTTTTAGCATTGACAGAATGAATTAAAGGGGATATACTTTCTGTGTCATCGCACATATGTGTATTTTGACCAGGACACAGATGTGTCTGAAGAAGGGGCTAACAATAGCCCCTTATTTTTTTATGTTTAACAGTTATTCAATTATAACATAACAAGGACCAAAAGAAAAGATATCCGCACAAAAAACTCCCACCGGGATAGGATGGAAGGGAGGTGGGGCAATGACAGGCAGGATGGAACGGATGCCGGTGGGAAGCGACGGTGTTATCACAAGGGCAAGAAAATTGCCCCGGCTACAGGCGCTGGGCCTTGTGCCGGGGGTGGAGGTTCGGTGTAAGTACAAAAGTCAGGGAATTATGGTGTTGGAGATAGAAAATCGGCTCATTGCCCTGCGGAGGAAGTCCCTCCGGGGTGTTTGGGTAGATTACTGATCTTCGTTTAGGATTTCTGCGGTGAGGGCGGAGATTTCGTAAGCGGTACGGTTCTCCGGTCCACTGTCGGTGAGCTTGGTGTAATTCCGGCTTTGCAGCCGACCGCAGATCCGAAGTCGGTCTCGGGTATGGCAGACGGAAGCCTCCTGGGCGATTCTGCCCCATAAAATGCAAGGTAAGTAATCTGCCCGGCGGAAGGGTCGGGGAACTGCCAGCATACAATCGCAGATATCCCTGCCTAAGGGTGTGCGGCGGTAGATTGGCTCTTTGCAGAGTGTGCCCACCAAAACCACATCGTTTATAGGCGGGCCGTCTTCGCAGTCAATGGAGGATGCAAAGACAAAAACCAGTAGGTGTCGGCTGCCGTCGGCACGCTGATTGTAGGAACGGATTTGCCCTCTTACCGTAAGCATACTGCCGCCGGAAAGGTCAAAACCGTTCAAAACCGATTCTTGGGCTACGATGGGCAGACGATCCACTGTTCCCGAAAGGCGGGGAACGATAAGATAGAACCGATAAAACCGGCAGCCGTGGTTTTCGTGAGAGTATTCCGGAAGATTTTCCAGTGTTCCCCGCAGAGTAATGCTGTTGGTTGTGTTTTCCATAAGTACCACCTCAAAGTCCAATGTATAGGACATCTTATGGTGGCAAGCGCAAAAAAATAACAGGCCACCGGCCTGTTATTTTTTCTTATAGGGTTTTCCTGCTTTGGGGGCAGGGCGTTTTGCTTTTTGGGCAGGTTGTTTCGGCTTGGGAGGCGCGGACGGACGGGAGACGGGCTTTCCTGCCCGGGGCGGTACGGCGCGGATGAGGCATTTCGGGCCGGAGCCGATTAAATCCTCCCGGTGGGCTTTTATAAGCGCTTCCCGAACCAGATAGTAGTTTTTGGGATTGCGGTACTGGATCAGCGCCCGCTGCATTGCCTTTTCGTGGGGGTCGGTGGGGACATAGACTTTGTCCATCGTCCGGGGGTCAAGACCAGTGTAATACATCACCGAGGACAGTGTGGAGGGGGTGGGATAGAAATCCTGCACCTGCTCCGGGTTATAGCCCATATCCCGGATGTATTCTGCCAGTTCTACTGCTTCTTTCATAGTAGAGCCGGGGTGGCTGGACATCAGGTAGGGAACTAAGAACTGCTTGAGTCCGTATTGCTTGTTTAAGGCGTAATATTTGTCCACAAAACGGTTATAAATGGCGTTTTTGGGCTTGCCCATACGATTCAGTACCGCATCGGAGACATGCTCCGGGGCAACTTTTAGCTGACCGGAAATGTGGAACTGGACAAGCTCTTTGAAGAAGGTATCCTTTTTATCTGCCAGCAGGTAGTCAAACCGAATGCCGCTGCGGACAAAGACCTTTTTTACCCCTGGGATCTTTCGCAGCTTTCGAAGGAGCGATACATAATCGGAGTGATCAGCCACCATATTCTTGCAGGGGGTAGGATACAGGCATTGCCGTGTGCCGCAAGCGCCTTTGGTAAGCTGCTTTTGGCAGGCGGGCTGACGGAAATTGGCGGTCGGACCGCCAACATCGTGGATATAGCCCTTGAAATCCGGATCTTTCGCCATTTTCTCTGCTTCCTGCAGGATGCTTTCGTGGCTGCGGGTCTGGATGATTCGTCCCTGATGGA
>JAZOVI010000141.1:0-7842 GCA_045658625.1 Faecousia sp. | reverse complement strand
GATAGACACTTCATCATCCTTAATAAACTGGACGCACCGCAAAATGGTCTTCAGCGCCTCGCGGTCATTTTCCCGGTTGATGGGCTGGCAGAGAATTTTTCGCTGAATCTGTCCTACAAAGGGCTTCTGATCGTTTTCCCGTTTGGAAATAAATGCCAACTGGCTTTTATAAAAGCTATAAAACAACACGATCGGGTCTAAATCAGAGATATGATTGGAAACCAGCAAAAACCTTGTATCCTTAGGTGTCCGCTCCAATCCCTTTGTTGCAATTTTCAGTCCCAAAATCGTCTTCAGGGAATCTACATACAAATAGGTCATCCGGCGATAGAATTTGCTATCCTTATCCGGCAGAACCTTCATATCCACGATGCCACAGGCAACGCACAAAAACAGCGCCGCCACAATAACCCCCAGCAGTGCACCTCCCACAAAACACAAAGGCAGTACGTACAGCCACTGCAGACTCAAAAATGCACCGGTACCCAAACAAACGCCCAAAGACAGGCCACCACCCGCTAACAGGCACAATAAAATCAGCATAGTTTCTCCTCCACAGGATATATTCCTGTCTATTATACTCCCATCTTTCCATATTGCCAAGTGTATTTTTTACAAAAGTACTGGAAATTGTAAATATATGCTGATATAATAGGTCTAATGTATTGTTTTTTCTATCGCAACCTCATCTGTATAATATCTCTACTGATTTTAGGAGCTATGTATGAAACGGCGTTTTAATTCTCTTCCGATTCTTATATCTTCCCTGGCAGCAGGCCTTATAGGTCTCGGTCTGCAGTTTTGGCTGAACGCCACCGGCATTGACGAAGACGGCCTCTTGATTCCCGGCCACATTGCCCCTCCTCTTCTTTTGGGCTTGTCAATCTGTGTCATTCTTGTGGCAGTCTATCTATCCACCGGTGTCCCCAAAGATATGCACTATTGCGAGATGGCTGCCACACGGAAACTCTCCGCAGCCGGAAGCATTGCCGGCGCTGCAGGCATTCTTTTAACCGCGCTGCACAGCGGACCGAATTCTTTTCTCTCCCTTCTGTGTTTAGTCTGTACAGCAATGCTTTTACGGCAGGTCTACGCGCATAAGGACAAAACGCTGCGTTTCTGGGCAAGCTGCGGTGTAGCTGTTTTCATGCTGGCATTGGTACTGTCCCAATATCCCAAATGGTGTGTAAATACACAGCTCCAGGAATATGCCTATCCCCTGCTTGCCTGCCTGAGTTTACTGCTGGCCGCCTATCACCGCACAGAGGGTGAACTGGGCATTTTCCACGCAAAACGCATTGTCTTTTTCCATATGCTGGGCATCTACTTCGGCCTTGTCTCTGCCGCCACAGAGCTGGGTTTCCTCACAGCAGGACTCGCCCTTTGGTGTGCCTTTGACCTGTTCCGTCTGCAACCGGTAGTCCACATCCGGATGCCCCTTCCCGAGGTGGTTTCCGAATGTATCCGCACCCTCACCGCCGCAGGCTTCCCCGCCTACGCCGTGGGTGGCTGTGTCCGGGATACCCAGTTAGGGCTGCCTGTCCACGATTATGATCTGTGCACCTCCGCCACCCCGGATGAAATTACCGAAGTCTTCTCCCAGTTCCCGTTGGTGCGAGCCGGTGAAAAGCACGGCACAGTGGGTGTTGTCATTGACGGCACAGTGTATGAAATTACCACCTTCCGCACAGAAGGCGAATATAAAGACAACCGTCACCCCGCTTGGGTCTCCTTTGTGGACGATCTGGAGCAGGATTTGGCGCGGCGGGATTTTACCATCAATGCCATGGCATACTCCCCGGTCAGCGGTCTGCAAGACCCCTGGCACGGCACAACTGACCTGAAAAAGAAAATCCTCCGAGCTGTAGGCGATCCGGAACAGCGGTTCAAAGAGGATGCTCTGCGAATCCTCCGGGGCGTACGTTTTTCCATCCGTTTCGGTCTGACTCCCGATGCAAAAACCAAAAAAGCAATGCTTTCCCAAGCCCCTCTTATGGATAATCTTGCCCGAGAACGGGTATTTGGCGAACTGTGCAAAATTTTAACCATTTGTACCGCCCGGGATCTTCTGCGGTTTTCTCCTATCTTCATACAAGCAATCCCGGAACTGGCCCCCGCTGTGGATTTCCACCAAAGAAGCCCCCATCACGCCTATGACGTTTATACCCATACCGCCTATGTGGTTGAAAACACGCCCCAAGATCTGGCGCTCCGTTGGGCCGCCCTCCTCCACGATGTGGGCAAACCCGCCTCCTTTACCCGGGATGAACACGGCAGAGGGCATTTCTACGGACACGCCGATATCAGCGCTGAGCAAGCTGAAAAGATTTTGCTGCGGCTGAAAGCCCCCACCGCCCTGCGGGAGCAGGTGGTATTCCTGATTAAAAACCATATGCTTCAAATCCCTGCAGATGCGCCCGTCCTGCGCCGCCGCCTAAGTCATTACGGCGAAGAAAACATCCGTACGCTACTGAAGCTGCAAAAAGCCGACCACGCCGGCAAGGGCGTTATGGAAGATGCGCCGCCATTTACCCTCATCGAAGCCCTGATTGATAATATTATCGCTGACGGTGAGTGTCTCCACCTGAAGGATCTTGCCGTGGACGGCAAGGACCTGATGGCTGTTGGTTTCCCCGAAGGAAAAATCCTCGGTCAGTGCCTGAATGCGCTTTTAGACTATGTAGTAGACGGAAAGCTCCCCAACGAACGGGAAGTTCTTCTGGAAGTCGCCATTTTGTATTTACAGGAAAGGACGAATATCATATGAAAATCGCCATTGTAACCGGCGCAAGCTCCGGTATGGGTCGGGAATTTGTCCGTCAGCTAAGTGGCTATGTAACGGTCGACGAAGTTTGGGTCATTGCCCGACGGGAAAATGCGCTTGCAGAGCTCTCCAAGGAATGCCCCTACCCTATTCGCCCAGTCGCTCTTGACCTGTGTGACAGTGCAAGTTTTGACCGTTTATCCGCCCTTTTGGAGGAAATAAAGCCCGATATTCAGCTTTTAGTCAACGCCGCCGGCTTCGGTAAATTTGGATCTTTCCAGAATATTCCTTTGGAAGAAGACCTGCGGATGATTGACCTTAACTGCAAGGCTCTAGTGGCTATGACCCGGATATGCCTGCCCTATATGAAGGAAGGCAGCCATATTTTGCAGCTGGATAGCCTTTCTGCATTCCAGCCCGTACCCTATATCGCCACTTACGGCGCAACCAAAGCCCTGGTTCTCAGCTACACCCGCGCTATCCATACAGAACTGAAAAAGTCCGGCATCCGGGTCATGGCAATGAACCCCTTCTGGGTGCGGACAGAGTTTTTCGACCACGCCTGCGCCACTAACGCTTCCGAAGTCCAAAATTACATCGTCATCTATGAAGCAAAAGATGTGGTTGCCACAGGACTCCACGACCTGTACAAGACCAAAAAGCAGGTTTCCGTCCACGGTTTCATCGCCAAGGGTCAGTGTCTGCTTGTAAAGCTTCTTCCCCATAGCTTGGTTATGAAAGTATGGGTCAGTCAGCAGAAAAAGCCGAAAAACAACCCCCTTTAGCCTGAGCAATACAACCTGAACCCGTTTCTAAGCAAAGAGACCACTCCAGCGCGGCGTTATCGCTTTTTGGAGGGCGCAAAGCCTACCTGCAAAGCTCTGCCTTGCTCTGAAGCAGCCTCATAGCTTAGAAATCTACGACCCAAGTGGGATGGATGATTTGGTCAGGCAAGAATTTATGAAGCAGATGGGTGACGCCCATCAATGAATAAAATGAAGACTGAGCGAATCAGACACCGCCTTGGGCGAGTTCGGGTTATATCGCTCAGGCTAAGGAGGCTAATATGCACGCAAAGGTAGAGAAAGTGTTCCGCAAGATCCTGCATTTCTTAGAGTTCATCATCGCCGTACTGACGCTGATCGTTCTGCTGGGTATGCTGGGTTTGGAAGTTTATAAGATGTTCACCGTCAGCGATTACTTTGCCTCTATGGATACATATCTGCACAATATCCTGACCATCGTCGTCGGCCTGGAGTTTGTACGAATGCTCATTGATATGACCCCGGCAAATACGCTGGAGGTTTTGATCGTCGCCATTGCCCGGCAGGTCATCCTCACCCACAACGATCCCCTGAGCAACTTAGCAAGCGTAGTCTGCATTGCAGGTCTTTTCGCCACCCGCCGTTTCCTGGTTGCCAAAAAGGCCCTGAAAATCGAGCTTTCCGAAGTGGAATAAGCAAAACCCTCCGCTCTTCATCGTCATTGCGAAGGCCAACAGCCCGTGGCAATCTCCCGGTGCAACCTCACAAATACGCAAACCTCGGCATCCAAACGGATGCCGAGGTTGTTTTTTATGGAAGAATTTATTTCTCTTTCTTGAAAAAGCCTCTAATGACAAGGATTAATCCAACAATAAGGGCAGCAAAGAACAAAATTGCGCCATCCCCTATGCCACCGATCGTCCAAATCACAAAGCCCCAAGTGGCAATTATCAAAACAGCAATTCCTAATAGCATTGTTTTTATGGATTTCATCAAAAATTCCTCCTTACCAAAAGACCGTACCGGGAGATTGCCACGGCTCTGCGAGCCTCGCAATGACAGATAAAAATTGTCAATTGTCCGTTGTCAACTGTCAATTATCACTTGCCCGCTACGGACAGGCCGTCTACCCAAACAGTGGGCGCGCCGAAGGTGGTCTTACCCATAGGACGAGGCAGGGTCACATTGTCTGCCAGCGCTACGACGTTTTTCAAAAGGTCATAGAAGTTACCAGCTACGGTGAAGGACTTGACGTACCGGGTCTTTTCGCCGTTTTCAATCATAAAGCCTGCGCTCTGCAGGGAGAAGTCGCCGGAAATGGCGTTTGCGCCTGCATGCAGACCGCTCAGGTCGGTAATATATACGCCGTTACCAGCCTTCTTCAGCAGTTCTTCCTCAGTCATATCGCCGCCCGCCAAGTACATGGTGTAAGGGCTGATGCCGACGGGCGAGGTATAACCGCCCTTAGAGCCGTTACCGGTGGTCTTCTTACCTGCCTTGTAAGCAGTTTTCAGGTTATACAGCAAAGTATTCAGCACACCATTCTCGATCACATTCTTCCGATGGGTGGGGCTGCCCTCTGCGTCAAAGTTCATAGGCTCAGGATTTCCCTTATGGAAGGGATCGTCCACCAATGTTACCAAGTCAGACGCGATCTTCTCGCCTTCCTTACCTGCCAGCTTACTCAGGCCCTTTTGGGCAGCTTCGGAGGAGAAGATGCCGCTGAACACCTGCAGAAGGCTGCTCATAGCATCGGGATTAAAGAGAACGGGATACTGACCGGTGGGAGCTACCTCGCCACCCAACTGACGGCGTGCCTCAGCGGCTGCCTTTTCGGTCAATTCGTCGATATCAATGGTGTCCAGCTTGCCCAGCTTGATCTTAAAAGCATTTTCCATTTCCTTGCCGTTGGAGACAACCGCTACGGTAATGAGGCCTGCAGCATTGTTCTCATAAGACAGATCCAGGCCCTTAGAATTATAAATCGCAATCTTGCTCTGCTGCATAATGCCCTGGCTCTGGCAGCCGTCAACCACACCTTCCTTGGTGTATAAGGTTTCCTGGGTCTTTACGGTGGCCGCAATCAGCTCCTCGGTGGTGGGCAGATCGTAGGGAGTCAGCTCCAAAGGCTCGTACTCCTGACCGCCCTCGCCCAAAAATACCACATCCTCTGCTTCCAGAGTCTTTGCGTTATCCACAGCGCGGGCAACCACATTCCCTGCTTCCTCAGCGCTGAGCGCCTGGGTGGAAGCATAGCCCATCTTGCCGTCTACGATGCAACGGAAGCATACGCCGCCGTCCAAAGAGGAAGTAAACTCATTGACCTCGTGCATAAAAACGCCAACCTCGGTGCTGCCGCCTACCTGATAGTACAGCTCATACTCGGCAATGCCCAATTCTGCGCACTTGGCGATTACTGCCTGCTTAAATGCATTAAAATCCATAACAAAACCTCCTTATCTGCCGCCAACGGTGATGCTGGAGACACGGATCATAGGCTGACCTACGTTAGTAGGCACAGAGCCGCTGCTGGAGCCGCACATACCCTGACCCATCTCCATATTCTTGCCGACCATATCAATGTCCATAATGACCTGGCTGCCCTTACCAACAAGGGACGCTCCACGGACAGGCTCACAAATCTTACCGTTACGAACCATATAACCCTCATTAACCGCAAAGTTAAACTCGCCGGTCAGGGGGTTGACAGAACCGCCGCCCATTTCCTTGGCGTACAGACCGTACTCCATAGAGGCGATGATATCGTCGTTATTGTCCTCACCCTCAGCGATATAAGTATTGGTCATACGGCTGGTGGGGGTGTAAGCATAGCTCTGGCGACGGGAGTTGCCGGTGGAAGCCATACCCATACGGCGGCCGTTGAACTTATCGATCATATAGGACTTGAGGATGCCGTTTTCGATCAGCACATTCTTCTGGGCAGGTGTGCCCTCATCGTCAATGTTGATAGAGCCCCAGGCGTTGGGGATAGTACCGTCGTCAATAGCGGTAACCTTGGTGTTGGCGATCTGCTGCCCCAACTTACCGGCAAAGACGCTCTGGCCGTAAGCCACAGAGGAAGCCTCCAAGCCGTGGCCGCAGGCTTCGTGGAAGATAACCCCGCCGAAGCCGTTGCCGATGGCAACAGGCATTACACCAGCGGGGCAGTAGCCAGCGCCGGCCATCGTAATAGCCTGCTTGGCTGCGTGGATACCCACTTCCTTGGCGCAGATTTCGGAATCGAACATCTCAAGACCCATCCGGCGGCCGGGAGCGCAGGAACCGGTCTGGGTGCCGCTGCCTAAGTCTGCCACAGCAGAAACAGCAATGCGGGTGCGAATCTGACGATCCTGGGTATAAATACCTTCCGTATTGGCAATCAAAATATTGTGGTCAACATCTACCAAGTTGCCGCTAACCTGAGTAATCCCCTCGTGGTATTCCTTGGCGGCAAAGTAGCCTTCCTTCAAAATCTCCACCTTCCGTGCATTTTCCACAGAAGAAGGAACGATCTTTACAGGGTGAATATCGCCAAACAGCCGCTCACGCAGCACGATGTCGATCTGGGCAGTACCCTGACCCAGAGCCTCTGCAGCTTTCTGTGCGCAGGCAACCAGTCCGGATTCGGAAGTGTCAACTGTAGATGCCATAACGCTGCGCAGGCCCTTATAAACACGGACAGCCGCACCGGCGATCACAGTGTCGTTAATGGCCTCGACACGACTGGCGATCATACTAACTGCGTGGTTTGTGGTATGCTCAGCAAAAATTTCCGCATAGTCTGCGCCGGTAGATACCGCAGTCTGCAGAACACGGGAGCAAATTTCTTTTGAAATCATAGGCTTTTTCTCCTTTTTCAGTATATTTTTAATAATAACACTACAGCATAGCTATTGCAAGCCCCACCCGGAAATTTCTCCCTGCTATCTGGAAATTTCTCCCTGCTATCTTTGTTGACAATACCCAATGGACTGTGCTATAATGCCTCTTGAACGAATGCGCAGCTAGGTCTAAAGGGGTATCTTATGCAGACAAAGAACACAATGTCCCATATCCGTCATTTTGTCTGGGATTTTGACGGTACGCTCTTTGACTCTTACCCCATCATCATCGGCAATCTTCGTTCCGCTCTGCAAACTTACGGTTATGACTGCGACCATGTGGAAGCAATGGGCCTCATGCTGCAGAACATCACTGTGGCACACAACCACTATGCGGATAAATTCGGTATCGACCGGGAAGAATTTGTAGATACCTACAATCGCTTTCACAAAGAAATCAATCCCCAGCTCCTGGCAAAGCCTATGGCGGATA
>JAZOVI010000140.1:0-3266 GCA_045658625.1 Faecousia sp. | reverse complement strand
TTAAAGCCCGCCCTGTCCCGTGGCGAAATTCAGGTTGTTGGCGCAACTACCTTTAATGAATACCGCAAGCATATCGAAAAAGATGCGGCCTTAGAGCGCCGTTTCCAGCCCGTTTCTGTGTCCGAGCCCACCATTGAGGAGGCTTGCCAGATTATGCAGGGCATCGCCAAAACCTACGGTGATTTCCACGGCGTTGCCATCTCTCCCGAGATCGCCCGCCAGTGTGTCATCCTGTCCGAGCGGTATATTTCCGACCGTTTCCTGCCGGATAAGGCCATCGACCTTTTGGACGAAGCCTGCTCCGATGTAAATTTGCGGAACAAGGAAATTTCCCGTCTTGCAGAGCTGAAAAAGGAGCGGGATGATTACGAGCTGGAGCTGCGTATGCTCACCGAGGATACGGAAAACGAGCATTATGAGCGGCTGGCAACGCTGCGCAGTAAGCTGTGCGTCATTGCCGCGGAAATTGAGAAGCTGGATCAGCTTCCGCCCCCGGCTGTTACCATGGAAAACCTGGCGCGCATCATCGAACTGTGGACGAAAATCCCCGCCAGCAAGATCAAAGCTCAGGAATATCAGCAAATTAAGGGCCTTGCTGACCGACTAAAAACCCATATCGTGGGTCAGGATCAGGCGGTGGAGGCGGTGGCAAAGGCCATCCGCAGAAACCGCGTGGGCATTTCTCCCAAGCGTCGCCCGGTGTCCTTCATTTTCGTTGGCCCTACCGGCGTGGGTAAAACCGAGCTTGTAAAATGTTTAGCTTCCGACCTGTTCGACACCCCGGACTCTTTGGTTCGGCTCGATATGTCGGAGTTTATGGAGAAGCACACCGTTTCCAAGCTGATTGGTTCGCCTCCCGGCTATGTTGGCTACGATGAAGCCGGCCAGCTGACGGAGAAAATCCGCAGAAAGCCCTACTCGGTGGTGCTTTTCGACGAGATCGAAAAGGCCCACCCGGATGTACTCAATGTCCTGCTGCAGGTGCTGGACGATGGCAGAATTACCGATGCCCAGGGCAGAACGGTGAACTTTGAAAATACGGTGATCGTCATGACCTCCAATGCAGGCAGCGAGGGCAGGGTAGGAGGCTTGGGCTTCGGCAGAAGCGACCAGGATATGGTGGCTGAAAAGACCATGAAAGCCCTCCGTGAGTTCCTGCGGCCTGAATTCCTCAACCGGGTGGATGAGATTATCACCTTTAACCACCTGTCGGAAGAGAATTTCCTGGGCATTGCGGATATTATGCTTGGTGAACTGAAAGATAGCCTGACAGACCGAGGGCTTACCGTTACTATCTCCGATGGTGTCCGGGAATACCTTGTGAAGAAGGCCTATTCTATCACTTATGGCGCAAGAAACCTCCGCCGTACCATCCAGCGGGAGCTGGAAGACCCCATTTCTGAGAAGATCATCGATTCCTTCGAAAGTCCGATCTCCGAAATTGCGGTTACCTCCACAGAGGATGGACTCCAAATTACAGCAAAATAAAGCATACCGGGAAGCATGTGCTTCCCGGTATTTTTTACAGGTCAAATTCGTTGGTCAGCTTGTCAGATACCCGCCAGGCGGCATCCTCAATCTTATTTGCGGCTTTTACAGCCAAACGCCGGGTAGGATTGGTCCGGGGCATCATCATAACGGCTACCGCGCCAACTGCCGCGCCAACACCCATTGTCAGCGCCCATCCTTTCACGTGCATATGCATCCTCCTTACTTTTTGGGGTCGGTAATAGTATATCCCACAGATAAAAATTCCTCCCTGTAAGGTTTTTCCTTGCAAGGCGGAAAATTTATGTTATAATAAGAAAAAAGCGTTGAAATGAGGTATTAGTATGGCTATTGATGTGCTTCAGGATAAGATTCGGAAAATTAAAAATCCGGCAGCGGTCTGTTTTTCTTTGGACTATGCCCTTGTCCCACCCCAATATACACAGGATGTTGCAGGTTGCGGCCAGTATTTTGGGGAGCTTTTGGAGGCTTTGCGCGGCCTGACTCCCGCAGTTCGTTTCTCCTTTGGCAGCTTCTGCCTCCGTGATGGCGGTTTGCCGCTCCTTTGTACACTTTTGGAAAAAGCTTCCGCTTTGGGCTACTATGTGATTTTAGATTGCCCCGAGATCCTCTCTGCCGCAGCCGCAGAGCAGTACAGCGCCATCCTCTTTGCCCAAAATGGCGACTTTGCCTTTGACGGCATCGTCCTGTCCGGTTTTTTGGGTAGTGATGCGATTAAGCCCTTTATCGCCCGCAGTAAGGATTGCGGTAAAGATGTGTTTGTCCTGATTCGCAGCGCCAACAAGAGCGCTTCCGAATTGCAGGATCTGCTCACCGGCGGAAGACTGGTACATACTGCCGCTGCTGACGTCATTTCCCGTCTGGGCGAAAGCTTCATTACCCGCAGCGGTTACTCGCCCGTTTGCGCTGTGGCTTCTGCTACCGCGCCGGATAGTCTGCGTAATCTCCGGGAAAAATATAAACACCTGTTTTTGTTGGTGGACGGCTTCAATGCCCCCGGCGCAAACGCAAAGAACTGTAGTTTCGCCTTTGATCGCCTGGGTCACGGCGCGCTTATTTGCAGCGATGGCATCGTCAGCGCTTGGCAGACAGGGGAGAGTGAGGATTATCTCACCGCTGCCAAAGACGCCCTTGAGCGGATGCGCCATAATTTGGCTCGCTACGTTACCGTATTTTAATATGTAACCGGGTGAAACCCGGTTTGGCAATGCTTTAACGCATGCCCATAATACCCTTATCGCTGTTACCACCCGTTGTTCCGTTGGGTACAGAGCCCTCGGGAGCAACCGTCTCAGGCGTGGTGGGTACAGTGGTAGGCATAGTGGTAGGCGCTGTGGTAGGCGCCTGCGTTGTAGGTGTTGTGGTGGTGGGCACGGGCTCCTCAGTAGTAGAGCAGCTGCAAGCCGCCAGAGACAACGCCAGTAAAACGCAGATGGCAATGATCAAAAGATTTTTCATTTTTTGCTCCTCCTGTTTGCTGGGTTCAACCATAGTATTTCCCACAGGTCGTCGAATACACAGGAAATTGCCCCCAGTAAAATCGAATTTGCTCTTGCTATTTCTGAGAATATTTTGTATAATAAATAAAAATAATTGAAAAGGGGACCTTTTTAGATGAAGAAGCTTTCCGTTAAGAAAAATGTAGAATGTATGGCCTGCCTGGAGTGCGTCCGCGCTTGCTCCGAAGCCTTTTATAAGGAATTTCACCAGGATTTGAGCTGCATCAAGATCGTGGATAAGAACGGCGCAGCCAAGCC
>JAZOVI010000139.1:0-3097 GCA_045658625.1 Faecousia sp. | reverse complement strand
CTGACGGTTATCAAAGACGCCCAAACCCAAATTCAAAAAATCAACCCGGACTTTGATATCGAAAAAGTGCCGGACAATGATCCCGAAACCTTCGCTATGCTTGCCGAAGGCAAAACCCAGGGCGTGTTCCAGCTGGAATCTGCTGGTATTACGGGCGTTTGCGTCAATATGAAGCCTACCTCTATCGAAGATATGACGGCTATTGTGGCGCTGTACCGGCCCGGCCCTATGGATTCCATCCCGAAATTTATCGCAAATAAGCAAAACCCCGCCAAGATCACCTACAAAACCCCTCACCTGGAGCCGATTTTGCGGGTTACCTACGGCTGTATTGTCTATCAGGAGCAGGTTATTGAGATTTTCCGCTCTCTGGCAGGCTATACCATGGGACAGGCAGATAATATCCGCCGCGCCATCTCTAAGAAAAAGCAAAAGGTCATCGAGGAAGAGCGGAAAGTCTTTGTCTACGGCGACCCCAAGCAAAATATCCCCGGCTGTGTGGGTAGGGGAGTCAGCGAGGCGGCTGCCCAATCTATTTACGATGAGATCGTTGAATTTGCCAACTACGCCTTTAATAAGGCCCACGCCGTATGCTATGCGGTAGTATCCTATCAGACCGCCTACTTAAAGTGCCACTATCCCCACCAATATATGGCGGCGCTGATGACCTCGGTGCTGGATTCTGCGGTGAAGATTTCCGGCTATATCGCCGAATGTAAGAGTATGGGCATTCCCGTTCTGCCCCCGGATATTAACCGTTCGGAGGATACCTTTACTGTCGAGGGTGATGCTATCCGTTTCGGCCTTGGCGCTGTGAAAAATGTGGGCGTTGGTCTTATCCGCACGATGGTCAAAAAGCGCAACGAGGGCGGCGAATTCCGCTCCTTGGAGGACTTTTTGCAACGGATGGGGGACGAAATCAATAAGCGGGCTGTAGAAAACTTTATTAAGTGCGGCGCAATGGACTGTTTCGGCTACCACAGAAGTGAGCTGCTGGCTGTTTACGATACGATGATGGACAGCATCGCCTCTGCCCGGAAAAAGAATTTGGAAGGGCAGATGGGTCTGTTTGCAATGCTTCAGGAAGAGGACGACACCTCTGTGGCAATCCCAATCCCTAAGCTGAACGAGATTAGCCGCGCAGACCGGATGCTGATGGAAAAGGAAACCACCGGCATTTACCTGTCCGGCCATCCTATGGACGATTACCGCCCCTTCCTCAAAAATACCCACGTTGTGCCCATCGGCGCGCTGATGGACGAGGAAAGCTCCTATCAGGACGATCAGATTGTAAGTGTTGCCGGTGTGGTACAGGCTGTCAAAATGAAGACCACCCGCAATAACACGATGATGGCCTATGTAACTTTGGAGGACGATACTGCCGCTATCGAAATGCTGGCATTTTCCAATGTCCTTTCCCAGTACGGCGGGTATCTAAAGGAAAATGATGCGGTGGTTATTACCGGCAGACTTTCTATGCGGGACGACAAAGAACCCCAGATCGTTATTAACCGCGCGCGACCCATCTCCGATTTTGCAAACGGAGATCCGGAGCCTGCGGCAGTTCAGCCGCTAAGGAAAGCCGAGCAGGTATTATATCTGCGCCTTCCCAGTGAAAACTGCAGCCAGTACCAACTGGTGAAAGCCAGTTTACAGATGTTCCCGGGCGAAACCAAGGTGGTGCTGTATTTTGCAGATACCGGCGCCAGACGTGGCACAAAATGCGCCATTGATGAGATGCTGCTGACAAAATTGCAGAAGCTTCTGGGCGAAGGAAATATTGTGCTGAAATAGCTTTCCTTTTTAGAATATTTGTGCTATAATAGACTGTAACAAATTTACTTTTACAGAGGGATATATTATGTCTCAGGAAAAATTCAAAACAATGATTGGCGGTCAGGCGCTGATTGAGGGTATTATGATGCGAGGCCCCAAAAAGGATGCCATCGTTACCTGCGCAAATGGCGAACTTCATTTAGAGGTTACCGATCGTAAATTGCCCCCCAAGGGAATCGCCCGTGTGCCCTTTATCCGGGGCGCGGTGAATTTCTTTGATGCCCAGCTCACTGGTGTAAAAGCTTTGATGCGTTCGGCTTCTCTTGCCCCGGAAGAATATCAGGAAGAGCCCAGCAAGTTTGACGCTTGGCTTGAAAAGAAGCTGGGAAGCGACAGAATGGAAAAAGCAGTTGTCGGCATTGGCGTAACGCTGGGTCTGTGCCTTTCTATTGCGCTGTTTTTTGTGCTTCCTATGGTCATCGGCGGCTTTTTCTACTCCATCGTGCAAAATAATTTGGTGATCAACCTGATTGAGGGCCTGGTCCGAATGATCATCTTTGGCGGCTATATGCTGCTGGTGTCCCGGATGAACGAAATGAAGCGGGTCTTTGCCTACCACGGTGCGGAGCATAAGACCATCCGCTGCTATGAGGCTGGTCTGCCCCTGACCGTGGAAAACGTAAAGATGCAGACCCGTCTGCACCCCCGGTGCGGTACAAGCTTTTTGCTGGTTGTGATGCTGCTGTCCATTTTGGTATTTTCTGTAGCATCCAGCGGTCTGCTGGCGCTCATTCCTGCTTTGGAGGCAATGCGCGGCAGCTTCCTGTATCGCCTTATTATGATCGTCTTTAAGCTTTTGTTGCTGCCTTTGGTGGTTGCCATCAGCTATGAGATCAACCGCTGGGTTGGCAGACACGATAACCGGTTTACCCGGATTCTCACTGCCCCCGGTTTGTGGATGCAGAATTTTACCACCAACGAACCCGATGACGATATGATTCGCACCGGCATCGCTGCCCTGGAAGCTGTGCTTCCTGAGGAAGAAGGTCAGGACCGTTGGTAAAGACACTGGGTCAGCTTTATCGGGATGCCCGGCATCAGCTACTCACCCGGGAAGACGGCGAAACCGCATCTTTTTATGCCCGAACCCTTATCTGCCACATAACCTGCAAAAGCCGGGAGCAACTGCTCTCCCAGCAGGAAATGTATGTCTCCGAAGAAACCTGTAACCAGGTACAGCAGGGGATCACCCGTCTGTTAAACGACGAGCCTCTTGCCTATGTGCTTGGAGAATGGGACTTTTACGGAATGACCCTGAAGG
>JAZOVI010000138.1:0-17050 GCA_045658625.1 Faecousia sp. | reverse complement strand
GTAAAAGCGGTGTTAGCCGGAACTTCCGCTTGGGAGTATGAAGTCAAAGGGATCGTAGATCATCACACCGTAATGCGATGGGTTAAGAAGTATGAGCAAGAGGGCGAGGCTGGTTTAGAGGTTAAGAAAAGGCCAGGTAATCCCCTGTCCAGATACGAACGGAGAAAAGAACTAACATACGAAGAACAATTACAGTATCAGATTGAGCTACTAAAACGGGAACTGATCAAGAAAGAGGCCGAGGTGCTTCGCCTAAAAAAACTGAACGAACGAAAAGGGGGCGATGCCCAAAAAAGATGATCCATGAAATGTATGCTAAAATTTGACACTCGCGTTCATCCAAAAATCAGAATTTGGCGAAAGTGAGAGAAAAATTAAAAGTCTCCTTTTTCGACAATTCATCTATGTCAAGTTAAGGACAGCGGTTGATAGGTGTAAAAACCTGCCTTTTACCTGCAAAAACGCATAAAAACCGCAGAATAACACAAAATTTGTTTGTCCCTTACTTGACATCAGCGTGAGCGGTAGTCCGATTATTCAGGACGGGAAATTAATTGGCGCTGTTACCCATGTTTTAGTAAATGATCCGACCAGAGGGTACGGAATCTTTATTGAAAATACGCTGGACGCAGCGGCTTAAAGGAGGATAATTATGGATTTTTATAAGGTTCCCATTGGTTTCGGTATGGCGTTGGCACAAAACACTGCTGCAATGAACCGTTATGCCCATTTAACGGAAGATCAAAAGCAGGAAATTCTGAACAAAGCGCACAATGTCCGCAGCGAAAAGGAAATGTACTCTTTGGTGGCAAGTCTCGCAAATGGCACAATGCAATAGCGACGGGCGGGAGTTTGCTCCCGCTCTTCTTGCGTTTTTGGATATTGTCTGCTATAATGCCTATTAGAAAACCAAATAAAATTGGAGGCGACTATGAACAATTTTACATTTTACAGTCCTACTTATTTTGTATTTGGTAAGGACGAGGAGAGCAATGTCGGTAAGTATGTAAAACGCTTTGGCGGTACGAAGGTGCTGATTCATTACGGCGGCGGTAGCGTAGTTCGCTCCGGTCTGCTTGACCGGGTGAAGAACTCGCTGAGTAAGGAAGGGATTTCCTATGTGGAGCTGGGCGGTGTAAAGCCCAATCCCAGAAGCGGTCTTGTTTATGAGGGCATTGATATTTGCAAGAGGGAAAATGTGGACTTTGTTCTAGCTGTCGGCGGTGGCAGTACCATTGATTCCGCAAAGGGCATTGCATTAGGTGCGCTGTATGACGGTGATTTTTGGGACTTTTACAGCGGAAAGCCTGTTGAAGGAGCTTTACCTGTGGGAACAGTTTTGACGATTGCTGCAGCTGGCAGTGAGGGAAGCTCCGGCTCGGTTATTACCAAGGAAGAGGGAATGCTCAAGCGCAGCGCAGGTGGCGATGTTCTGCGTCCTGTTTTTTCCATTTTAAATCCTGCTTTGACACAAACATTGCCAGCTTACCAGACGGCTTGTGGCGTAACGGATATTATGGCTCACCTGTTTGAGCGTTATTTTACCAACACAGAAGAGGTGGAAGTTACGGATCGGGTCATCGAGGGCTTACTGCTGACGATGATCAAGGAAGCGCCGAAGGTGATTGCAGATCCCGATGATTACCAGGCTCGCGCCAATATTATGTGGGCGGGCATGATGGCACACAATAATTGCTGTGGGGTTGGCCGTGAGCAGGATTGGGCAAGCCACGATATGGAGCACGAGCTATCCGCTCTGTACGATTGCGCCCACGGCGCAGGTTTGGCGGTTGTATTCCCGGCCTGGATGGAGTACACGATGCACCACGATGTGATGCGCTTTGCCCAGCTGGCAAGCCGTGTATGGGGATGTCCTATGGATTTCCAGCATCCGGAAATTACCGCAAAGGCAGGTATTGCCGCGCTGCGTAATTTTATGCGTTCCATTGGTATGCCTCAGACCTTGGCAGAGCTGGGGGGCAGGGAAGAGGATATTCCTTATCTTGCCCATACCGCCGCTTACGGTAACGGAAACGATGGCACTTTGGGCAGCTTTGTGGTACTTTACGAAGAGGATATGGCAGATATCTACAGATTGATGCTGTAGTGATTTAACGGCGGGAGCTACCTCCCGCCGTTTATTGTTGCAATTTTACTAAATTATGTTATAATAAAAGAAAAAGGAGGCTTTCAATATGGCAAAAACTGAATTATCCGCTGCGCTGTCTGCCCGTATAGAGCAGGAGAAAGCCAGTAGAACCTATACAGATTTTTCTTTTTCTGACGATAATGCCGT
The DNA here is from genome assembly GCA_045658625.1 of Faecousia sp. Lineage (GTDB taxonomy): Bacteria > Bacillota > Clostridia > Oscillospirales > Oscillospiraceae > Faecousia. The sequence goes on along the minus strand of JAZOVI010000138.1, from coordinate 14,754 downwards.
TCGCCGTTTTGGGCAGAATAAACCTGCGCAGGTTTGGCGTCCCAATTTTGCCAAAGACATTGACCGGATTATGTATAGCCCGTACTATAACCGCTATACCGATAAAACACAGGTGTTCTCCCTGATTAAAAATGATGATATTACTCGCCGCAGCTTGCACGTGCAGCTCGTTTCCCGGATTGCGCGGACAATCGGCAGAGCGCTCAATTTGAATTTGGATCTGATTGAGGCCATTGCTTTAGGACACGACATCGGACATACACCTTTTGCCCATTGCGGTGAGGTTTATCTGAATGAACTGTACAACAGCCATACCGGCCGCTACTTTACCCATAATATCCACTCTGCCAGAGTGCTGGATCAGATTTTTCCGTTGAACCTTAGCCTGCAGACTTTATCCGGTATTGCAGGCCATAACGGTGAAATAGAACTTGCAGAGTATCGCCCGGTGCCTATGGACAGTTTCGAGGAACTGGATGCGGAGCTGGAAAAGTGCTACACCATCCCGGGCTATTCCAACAAGATTCAGCCTTCTACTCTGGAAGGTAATGTGGTGCGCATTTCCGATATTATTGCCTATTTGGGTAAGGATCGGCAGGATGCCACCAGTATCCAAATGGTGGAAAATAACGCCTTTACCGCACAGAAAATCGGCACCATCAATTCCGAGATTATCAACAACCTGGTGGTTAATATTATTGAGAATAGCTACGGAAAACCCTATATAATGTTGGATGAGGAACACTTCCAGGCGGTTCAGTCCTACAAGAAGGAAAACTATTCAATGATTTATGCCAACGAACCGGGCAGAGTCATTCTCAACCGGGTTGTCAGACCTATGATGCAGGAGATTTATGAGCAGCTGTTGGACGATTTGATTCAGGACAGACCCAATTCGCCCATTTTCCGGCATCATATTGAATATGTAACCCAAACCCGTTATCCCCGTACCAGTTCCTATATGAAGACCGAGCCCAACCAAATCGTGGTGGACTACATCGCCAGTATGACGGACGATTATCTTATTGATCTGCACCGGTATTTGTTCCCGGATAGCAATTATTATGTGGAGTACACGGGGTATTTCAATGATTTGTACGAGCTTCGTAACCGTTTGCAGGGCCAGATGTCTCTGGAGGATAGAGATTAAAGCAGTAAGAGCAGACCCTTTCGGGTCTGCTCTTATTATAGTCTTTCCAAATACTCACAGGCGGCGGTTGCGGCAATGGTGCCATCTGCGGTTGCGGTGGTGAGCTGACGGACTTCCTTACTGCGGCAGTCGCCGGCAACAAATAAGCCGGGGGTTTTTGTAGCGCAGTTTTCGCCGGAGGCGGCATAGCCTTGCTCGTCGAAATCCGCATATTCAGTAATTAACGCGCAATCCGGTTGGCGGCCGAATGCCACAAAAACAGCGCTTGCGGGAATTTCTTTTTCTTCCCCTGTATTAACATTTTTGACGGTGATGGCGTTCAGCTTGCCATCAGCAGAGAGCGCAGCGGGGGAGTAAGGTGTCATTAAAGTGATATTTTCGGTAGCCTGCGCCAATTCCACGCTGGCTTGTTCCGCGCGGAAGCTGTCCCGGCGGTGAACAATGGTTACGTGATTACAGAGCTTGGCAAGAAACAGCGCATCAGTAAATGAGGTATTTCCGCCGCCAACAACGACTACATCCTTGCCCTTAAAAAATGCGCCGTCGCACAAAGCGCAATAGCTGATGCCCTTGCCGATCAGGGCTTCCTCGTTGTCAATGCCCATAGAACGGGGGCGGGCGCCGCCGGCAAAGATAACAGCTTTGGCCTCCTTTTGCCCGTCGTCGGTTTGGGCTGTAAAAGTGCCGTCAGGATTTTTAACTAGGGATTCCACGGATGCGAAGGCAATTTCTGCGCCGGCATCCATTGCCTGAGAGCAAAAGGCATCGCCCAACTCCATACCGCTGATCTTAGGAAGTCCCGGGTAGTTATCCACCTGATGGGATTGGGTAATTTGGCCGCCGAGGGTTTCTCGCTCGCATACTACAACGTTGCGACCCGCACGCGCGGCATAGATGGCGGCTGTGAGACCGGCAGGACCACCGCCGATGATTAAAATGTCAATCATTATTATTTCTCCTTACAGAATATAGCCATCCAGCACCTTAAGTGTGTTAAATACGCCGTCAATATGGCTGCGCTCGTAGCCGTGGCTTGCGTATACACCCGCGCCGATGAGGCCGTGGCGAATGTCGTAACCGCCCCGCAGCGTAGCTTCCACATCGGAGCCGTAGTGGGGATAAATGTCTACCGCATAGTCCGCACCGGTCTTTTTCGCTGCCTCAATTAGCTTGCCCACAACTTCGTAGCTGTAAGGGCCGCCGGAATCTTTTGCGCAGATAGAAACCTGACGTTCTGTGCATTGCAAACCATTGCCTACGCAGCCCATATCTACAGAAATTGCTTCCGTAACGCCTGCAGGGACAGAGCCGGAGCCGCCGTGTCCAACCTCTTCGTATACAGTAATGTGAGCGTAGACAGGGCGGGGGAGTGTAATGTTTTCATCCTTCAGATATTTTGCAAATGCAAGCAGAATACCAACCGAGAGCTTGTCATCTAAAAATCGGCTCTTGAGATATCCGGAGGCGGTTCGCTGGGTGCGGGGATCAAAGCAAACAATGTCCCCGACCTCAATGCCGAGCTTTCGGGTGTCTGCAGCGGATTTTACATCCTTATCCAGCACAACCTCGGTTGTGTCAAAGTTACGGGATGTGGAGCTGTATTCGCCGTTGACGTGGACGGAGGCATTGCAGAGCTGGAATGTGCCATCAATGATATTGCCGGAACGGGTGTATACCCGGACATTCTCCGCTTCTGCGTTATTGGCATTCATTCCGCCAAGAGGGGAAAGACGCAAGCGGCCGTTTCCTTTTACTTCTGCAACCATTCCGCCTAATGTGTCCGTGTGTGCGGCGAGCATCAGTCCGTCCTTGCCGCTTCCACCGCCAAGATGGACCATTACGCCGCCCTTTTCCGTCAGGGCAGCGGAATATCCCATAGAAGCAAACTGCTCCTGCACCCAGCTTGCGGCTTTATCCGTAAAACCGGTGGGGGAGTCAATAGATAGAAGGTTGGCGGTTTGCTTCCAAGCATAGTCTGCGTATTGTTTTGTGATCATAGTATGCCTCCATAATCTTTTTTTCTATTATAGCATTGCATAAATGTAAATTCAAGTTTATGTATTTACAACATATATAAGAAAAAAATTAAATTCCCTCTTGCTATTTTTGAAAAGATGTTATATACTACGGGGGTAAATGCCGGTGTGTTGGAATTGGTAGACGAAGTGGACTCAAAATCCACCGGTGGCAACACCGTGCCGGTTCGAGCCCGGCCACCGGCACCAAACCCAAAACCCTTAGAATTTCTATGGGTTTTGGGTTTTCTTTGTACCATTGAACGCCCGCACCACGGAAATTCCGTGGCGCGGGTTTGCTGCATTTGAACCGTACTGGTCACTGACGGCTCCAATAGAATAGTCTATGCTTCCCTATGCACAGACTGGGTGCGTACGCATAAAATGTCCTATAAGCAATGTGCTTATTGCCAAACTTTTATTGGAGGTATCAAAATGTCTGAGTATGTGCAGGGGTGCGTTCGCTGCGGGCCTGAGGATTTGCAGAACGCCCTTTCTATTCACACCCGTAAGATTACGGATAGCTGCCGGGATAAGGATTGTATCGAGGGCCTGCGGGTTTATCTTACCAGAGGTTCTCAGGGAATACTGGACACTGCTGCCGGTGCAAAGGTGCGTTGCGCTGACCTTATTTATGCTGCGGTTGAGGTAGAGCCTGTTGCCTTTGATAGAAACCATTACTGCATTGATGTTACATTTTATTACCGGGTACTGGCGGATGCCACAATCGGCACTTGTCGACCTGCGGCACTTTATGGTTTAGCTGTATTTTCCAAGCGGGCAGTGCTTTGCGGCGAGGAGAGCCGGGCGCACATCTTTAGCAGCGGCGAAGGGAACGGCGCGCTTCAGTGCCGGAACAGCAATTATCCCACAGCAGTGGTGGAAGCTCTTGATCCTATGGTCCTCAGTTCTCGGGTCAAGGAATTGTGCGACGGCAGCAATCGGGAAAATACTGTGGTACAGATCCCTGCAAATGTGCTGGAGCTGTTTGATGATGAGTTGGTACTCTCCGGAGACCGGAGACGGCTCTATGTGTCCCTTGGGCAGTTTTCCATTATCCGACTGGAGCGGGATGCCCAGATTGTTGTTCCGTTTTTGGATTACTCACTGCCTACCAAGGATTGCTGTGATGCGCCCGGCTGTGCAGAAGATCCCTGTGAAATGTTCAGCCGGATTCCGTTCCCGACTGGACAGTTTACGCCAAAGGGCTGTGATCCTTGCGATGCCAAAGAATATCCATCCGAGGGTGGATGCAGCTGCAACGCTGACTAATAAAGAAGCCGAAGGGAAAATCCCTTCGGCTTTTTCTTATTTCATATTGAGCAGTCGCCTCTTTGCGATGTTGATAGGGCCTTCGTTCATATGGTTGATCCAAGCAAGGCTCTTTCCACAGCCGTAAACAGCGCAGGAGTCGGGGTCATCTGCCAGGGTGCAGGTGATGCCGGTACGCTCCATAATGTAAAGGTCCATGCCCCAAATCTGGCTGCCACCGCCGGTGAGGACAATGCCGTTGCCGGCAATATCGCCAACCAGCTCAGGAGATGTGTCATCCAGGACAGAGAGTACCTGATCTGCAATTTGACGGGCAAGACGGGTCAGTGGTTCAAGAAGCTCGGTGGAGTTTATAATCAGCTCCCGAGGAGCGCCGGATTTGGCATCCCGGCCGCGGACACGCATACTCACCACATCGGGACGGGGATGGACACAGCCAATCTGCATTTTGATTTCCTCTGCGGTAACCTTGCCAATGACAACACCGTGTCTCCGACGGACATAGCGGCCAATGGCATCGTCAAAGGCGTCGCCTGCCACCTTTATGGAGGCGGAGGTAGCCACAGCGTTTTGGGTGAGGACAGCGATGTTCGTTGTACCGCCGCCGATATCCACAACCATATGTCCTGCGTTGCCGGAGAGGTCTAAGCCTGCGCCAAGGGCGGCGGCAAGAGGCTCTTCGATCAAATATACACGGCGGGCGCCGGCTTCGATAGCGGCATTGATAATCGTCCGTTCCTCGACCTCTGTTACACCGCTGGGCACACAGATGACCACTCTGGGTTTCGGTCTAAAGATGGAGGACTTTGCAACTCTGCGGAATAGATCGTCCAACAATCGAACGGTCATTTCGTGATCGGAAATAACACCGTCCTTCAAGGGGTACATTGCTACGATGTTGCCGGGGGTGCGGCCAAGCATATTCCGGGCGGCAGAACCGACCTGCATAATCTTGCCGGTGGCCTTACTGACAGCCACAACGGAAGGCTCACGGACTACGACACCGCTGCCGTCCACATAAATCAGTACATTGGAGGTGCCAAGGTCAATACCTAAGTCATTGGAGAAAAATTGCATATCCTTCACCTACATCATTATTTTCTATCCTTGTGCGCCGATGCCACGGCAGCACAGTAAATTTCTTTCGCTCCTGCGGTAAGGAGGGTTTTGGCACATTCCGAGGAGGTTGCGCCGGTGGTGATAACATCGTCGATAAGCAGAAGCGTTTTGCCTGCGATATTGCAGTCGGTGCGTACTTTATACGCGCCTAATACATTGGCCTTCCGCTTTGATGCATCCGGGATACCGGATTGCGCCGGGTTGTGCCGCTGCTTTTTAAGGGTAGGGAGCAGCGGAATGCCTAATTCTTTGGAAACCGCCTTTGCCAACAGCTCCACTTGATCGTATCCACGCTGTAGTTTCCTGCGGAAGCTGACCGGTACCCAAGTGATATACTCGAAATCCACCTGCATTTCCTGGATGCGGAGGGCGAGAAAACGGGCATAGGCGTCGGCGTAGCTGCGAACGTTCCGAAATTTATATCGGACGATGCTCTTTTGCACGTTGTCTTTATAATACCACACCGCAGTCCATCCTGCAACAAAAGGAATATTATTTTTTCCGGGAACAAATTCCGGGGCATTTCTACGGCAATAGCCACAGAGGTCTGTTTCATTTTTCTCCAGAAGTTTTCGGCAAAGGATGCACTTTCTGGGGAATAATAGATCCAGTATCATTTGTCTTTCTCCTGCAAGCGCAATTTAAGACCGGTATAACGTCGGGCGGTTGTTGCGTTTTCTACCATTGTGGCAATGGTATCCTCCCGACCGACAATGATGAGAAGCTCTTTTGCCCGGGTGATCGCGGTATAGAGTATACTGCGTTTTAGTAAATAGGGGGAACTGTTCCAGGCAGAGAGAATTACAGCGCGGTATTCGCTGCCCTGGCTTTTGTGAACAGTCATAGCATAGGCGGGCTCCAGTTCGTTCAGCTGGGAAAACTCATAAATGGCTTCCTTCCCGTCAAAGACAATGCGAAGCTGCTCCATATGGGGGTCAATTTCTGCAATTACGCCCACATCGCCGTTAAAAATGCCGGTGCCGACCTGACTGCCGTCGGCGGATTTCCAAAGAATATCGTAATTGTTCCGAATTTGCATAACCCGGTCACCCTCCCGGAAAGAAAACTGACCGAATTGGCGCTCTCGTTTGTTGGGAGAGGAGGGGTTAAGTCCGGCTTGCAGGCGGATATTAAGGTTAGCAGTTCCAGCGCTGCCTTTCTTTGTGGGTGTAAGAACCTGAATCTGCTCTGAGGGGATACCCATATTTTGAGGCAGGCGAGTGGTGCATAGACCGAGGATGGTTTGGGCCACCTCTTCTTCGTTCTTGGCAGGTAGGAAGAAAAAGTCATTCTTTCGATCCCGCAGCTCGGGCATCTGTCCTTTGTTTACCCGGTGTGCGTTCATGACTATGAGGCTTTCCTGTGCCTGGCGGAAGATCTCGGTCAGGATGACGCAGGGAACTGTGCCGCTGCGGATCATATCGCTAAAGGGGAAGCCGGGGCCGATAGGGGGGAGCTGATCCGGATCGCCTACCAGGATGATTCTCGCATTTTCCGGAATGGCAGAGAGCAGTTTGTGGAACAGTAAGATATCTACCATTGACATTTCGTCAATAATGACCGCATCTGCCTTCAGGGGATTGTCCGCATCCCGGTTAAAGCAGAGATCACCGGTAGCCGGGTCGATGCCCGCTTCCAAAAGTCGGTGGATGGTAGAGGCATCTTCACCGGTAACCTCCGAAAGACGGTAAGCGGCGCGACCGGTGGGAGCGGCAAGAAGGCAAGTAAGACCCATCTGGCGGTAGAGGGATACAATGGCGTTGACAATGGTGGTTTTACCTGTACCGGGACCGCCTGAGATGATTAAAAGGCGGGAATTTATTGCCTGGGTGATGGCGTTAATCTGATTATCTGCATAGTTAATGCCGTTTTCCTTTTCCAGCTCGCGGATAAGCTTTCGTAAATTAGCGGGAGACTCGGCAGGGAAGCGGGATGCAGACAGCAGACGGTCTTTGCAATAGATTTCTGCCTGATACAGGGCAGGGAGGTAGCAAATATGGATTCCGGCAAGGGTGTCGGAGATAAGTTGTTCCCCAGCAAGCAAACGGGCAATTCCGTCGGAAATCAAAGGAATATCCAAGCCCAGAAGCTGAGAAACGGCAATCTCCAATTTTTCCTTCGGGAGGAAGCTGTGGCCCATTGAGGCATTGTAGCTCAGTTCAAAGCGGATACCGGCTTCCACACGACGGGGATCATCTCCGGATATGCCCAATTCAATAGCAAAATGGTCAACGGCGGCAAAGGGGGCGTCGAACCCGTCATCCATAAGGAGGTAGGGGTCGTCGTACAATAAGTCCGTGGTGCTGTCGCCATAGAGTTTATAGCATCGGATGGCAAGCTCGGGTGGGAGCGAATGGAGAGCGAAAAATTCCAATACGTGGCGAACACCAACCTGCAGGCGGTATGCTTCACCGATTGCCAATGCCTTGGCATCGGAAATGCCGGAAATTTCACTTAGTCGTTCCGGCTCCCGCTCCATAATTGTCAGGGTTTGGTCGCCAAAACGGTTTACGATTGCGGCGGCTAATTTTGGACCTATGCCTTTTATGGCTCTGCCGGAGAGGTAGGTGAGGATTTGACTGCTGGTTTGGGGCAGAAGGCGCTCTAAAAATTCAGCTTCAAACTGTCGGCCGTAGCTGGGATGGCTGCTCCATTTTCCCGTAACCATCAGCCGTTCGCCCACAAAGGGCAGGGGAATGGTACCTACCACAGTAACGGTCTGTCCATTTTCACATTCCATACGGAGGACAGTATAGCCGTTGTCGTAGTTTTGGAAGATAACAGAAACAATGTTGCCCTGTAGGATTTCCATTTCGTTCATACTACGCCTCCTTTGTGGTTTCTTATATCATACTATATAAACGTACAAATGAAAAGCCTAAAATCAGCTCGTTACAGGTAAAATTTTCTTGCATTGTATGTTTTTTTGTGTTATAATATAATTAAATTAAGATAATGGGGGCATATGGGTGAAAAATCTGAGTTTACTGGTTTGGTTTACCCAACTGGCTGTCTCTGTTGCTGTGCCAATGGGTGGCGCAGTGTGGCTCTCTGTGTGGCTTTATAATAAGTATCAGCTTGGTGTTTGGGTGATAATCCTCGGAATTGTTTTGGGGCTTTTCTGGGCCGTGGATGGTCTCAGGACAAGCCTAAAAGCTATGGAACAGCTGGCAAAGCAGGACGCAGAGGAAAATAAGGATCAAAGGAACAAATGATATGGATGATTCCAGAAAGATAGCTCTTCGGGAAACTTTATATATTTTGATCGGCGTTTCTGTGCTGACAGCTGTGATGTTCGGTGTCTATGGGATGCTGGGCAGATTTGACTTGTCTGTACTTTTGGGCGGTATTGTGGGTACGCTGCTGTCTGTGGGAAATTTCTTTTTTATGGCAGTTGCTGCTACCTTGGCTGCGGATAAAGCCCAGCAGCAGAATGTCAAGGGTGGAAGTGCGCTGATGGGTATGTCCTATCCGCTGCGGTTTCTGATTCTTGCCGGTGTTTTACTGCTTTGCGGTATTAGCGGCAAGTTTAACCCCATCGCTCTGGTGCTGCCGCTTGCTTTTGTTCGGCCGGTGCTGAACCTCAGCGCGTTTTTTAGAAAGAGGTGAGAGCGGTAAATGGAAAATGTAAGCATTGACGGTGCGTATATTTACTTCCAAATTCCCATCTTTGGCGGAATCAATGTTACTCAGACAATGCTATCGCTGTTGGTTGTAACGATTCTGCTGAGTGTGATTGGTTACAACCTTGGTAAGAATTTGCAGAAGCGGCCGGGAAAGCTCCAGGTGCTGACCGAAAAAGGAGTAATGATTCTCCGAGATTTGGTTTGCAGTACGATGGGTAAGCACAATGCCCATTGGACGCCTTATATCGGCACAATTTTCCTGTCCTCGCTCTTTGGAAGCTTGATCGGCATGACCGGTTTTCTCCGTTCCGCTACGGCAGATCTCAGTGTACCGCTGACTTGGGGCATTATGACCAGTGTGATCATTTGGTATCAATCCATTAAGGCCAACGGTGTTAAGGGTTGGCTGAAGGGATTTGCAGAGCCTATTGCGGTGATGCTGCCTATGAATATTGTTTCGGAAATTGCCCAGCCGGTTGCAATGGCGTTTCGTCATTTCGGTAACGTTGCCGGCGGCGGTGTGATTAACAGTATTCTCTATACAGCTCTGGGTCTGCTCTCCACAGCGGTGATTGGTTTGCTCTCCAAAACCATTGTGGTGCCTGTGGTTTTATTTGCGCTGGCGCTTCTCCTGCTGTATTGGAGCACAAAGAAGAAAAAGACACTGCTGACAGTGCTTGGCGCTGTATTTGCCGTTTTGGGACTGATCGGTGTCCTGCAATTTACAGGACTTCTGACAGATATCCCTATTTTTCAGTATGGTATTCCGGCGGTGCTGTCGGTGTACTTTGACCTGTTCTCGGGTTTTGTACAAGCTTTCGTATTTAGCCTTTTGAGTATGGTCTATATTTCCGGCGCTTGTCCGCCGCCCACGAATAACGAAGTAAAATAAAAATGTAATTACAATAAACGGAGGAATTTATTATGGAATACAATGCATATTTTCTGAAAGCTTGCTGTGCAATCGCTGCTGCGTTTTGTATGGGTATCGGCTCTATCGGCCCTGCTTTGGGTGAAGGCAACGCAGTTGGTAAGGCTCTTGAGGGTATGGCCCGTCAGCCTGAGGCTGCCAATGACCTGCGTACCAATATGATCATCGGCTGTGCCGTTACCGAGACTACCGGTATTTACGCACTGCTGATATCCTTCCTGATCCTGTTTGCGGTTAACGTTTAATTTCTAACGAAAACGCAAAGAAAGGAGCCGGAAAATGGGATTTGAAGCGTTTTTGGGTGTAAATCCCTGGACGGCACTGTTCACGCTGGCAAATACGGTTACCCTCTTTCTTGTTCTGAAGAAGTTTCTCTTTCTGCCGGTTATGAAAATGATTGAGGACCGGCAAAATGAGATTGACGAAATGTATCGTTTGGCAGATGAATCTCAGTGTCAGGCGAAGGCCCTGCAAACGGAGTATGAGGCAAAATTCGCCCTTGCTTCCCAGGAAGCAGAGCGGCTGGTAAAGGATGCCGTGCTCCGTGGTCAAAGCCGGGAAGAAGAGATTGTCCGTCAGGCAAATATGGAGGCAGCAGCTATTCGTGAAAAGGCTTCTGCGGACATCGCCCAGGAAAAGAAAAAAGCCGTTGCGGAAGCCAAAGGCGAAATTTCCGATCTTGCAATGGAAATTGCCCAGAAGATGATCGGTAAATCTTTGGATGATAAAGATCAGAAGCGTTTGGTGGATAGCTTTATCGACGAATTGGGTGAGCAGCTATGAACCGGAGTGCCGCTATTTATGCCAATAGCCTCTATAGCTTAGCAATAGAGGAGAATATTGCTGCCCAAATACTGGATGAGATGGACGCTGTACACAGTATCTTGGAAGGCGAGCCGGATTTTGTTATGTTGCTTGCTTCTCCCAGTATTTCCAAAGAGGAGAGAACAGGAATGCTGGATAACTGCCTGCGTGGCAAAGTTCAGCCGTACCTCCTCAATTTCCTCAAGCTCATTACTGAGCGGGGAATGATTCGTCAGTTTGGAGATTGCTGCGCAGCCTATCGGAAGCTTTACAATGAGGAAATGGGGATACTGCCTGTATCGGTGGTGTCTGCTGTACCTCTTGAGGACGGTCAAAAAGCACGACTGAAAGAGAAGCTGGATGGAATGACCGGTAAGAATGTGCAGCTTTGCTGCGCTGTTGACCCTGATTGCATCGGCGGTATTCGTGTGGATTATAACGATCAACAGATCGACGGAACAGTGGCAAAACGTTTATCATCTATGGCAGAACTGCTGAAAAACACCGCTTTTTGAAGTAGAAAGCAGGAAATTTAGATATGGAATTAAAACCTGAAGAAATTACAAGGCTGATTCGCAGCCAAATTAAAAATTACGAAAATAAGCTGGAAGTCAGCGAAACCGGTACGGTTATGCTGGTTGGCGACGGCATTGCCAGAGCATCGGGCCTGCATCAGTGCATGGCCGGTGAGTTGGTGGAGTTTCCGGGCGGCGCATACGGTATGGCGCAGAACCTGGAAGAGGAAGCGGTTTCTATTGTTATCCTCGGTAACGACGATGGCATTAAGGAAGGCGACCTTGTTAAGCGGACAGGCCGTGTGGTTTCCGTGCCGGTAGGCGAGGGACTGATTGGCCGTGTTGTCAATGCCCTTGGTGAGCCCATTGATGGAAAAGGCCCCATTACCGCATCTGCTTATCGTCCTATCGAAGCGCCTGCCCCCGGCATTATGGACAGAGAGCCGGTTAACGAGCCTCTGCAGACCGGTATTAAGGCTATTGACTCTATGATTCCCATCGGCAAGGGTCAGCGTGAACTGATCATCGGCGACCGCCAGACCGGTAAGACCACTATCGCAACCGATACCATACTGAACCAAAAGGGCAAGGATGTAATCTGCATTTATGTAGCTATCGGACAGAAGCGGTCGACCGTTGCCCAGATTGTAAATAATCTGTCCCTCGGTGGAGCGATGGACTACACTATTGTGGTGTCTGCTACGGCTTCAGAGTTGGCACCGCTGCAGTATATTGCCCCTTATGCCGGCTGCACTATGGGTGAGTACTTTATGCATCAGGGCAAAGACGTGCTGGTGATCTATGACGATCTGAGTAAGCACGCGGTTGCTTACCGTGCTATCTCCCTGCTGATTCGCCGTCCTCCCGGACGGGAAGCCTATCCCGGTGATGTGTTCTATCTTCACTCTCGGCTTTTGGAGCGGGCAGCCCACCTGTCCCAGGAAAAGGGCGGCGGCAGCCTGACGGCTCTGCCGATTATTGAGACTCAGGCGGGCGACGTATCTGCCTATATTCCCACCAACGTTATTTCTATTACCGACGGACAGATCTTCCTGGAAGAAGAGCTGTTTAACGCTGGCATTATGCCCGCGGTCAATCCCGGTATTTCCGTTTCCCGTGTTGGTGGCGCAGCCCAGATCAAGGCAATGAAAAAGGTTGCCGGCAGCTTGAAGTTGCTGTACTCCCAGTACCGGGAACTGCAGAGCTTTGCCCAGTTCGGTTCTGACCTGGATAAGGACACCAAGCAGCGGCTCGCTTTGGGTGAGCGGATCGTGGCCGTGCTGAAGCAGAAGGACAATTCGCCATTGGATGTTGCCTTCCAGGTGTGCATTTTGTACGCTGTCATTAACGGTTATCTGGAAAAGCTGTCTGTTGACCAAATTCCTGAATTTGAACGCAGACTTGCGGAGCATATTTCCATTAAGTATCCCGACTTGACGGAGGAAATTGAAAAGACCGGCAAGTTGGAAGCAAACACAGAAAAGCGGCTGCAGGATGCCCTTAACACTCTGCTTGCCGATTATGAAATTGCGGTGTAAAGGAGATTTCTATGGCTGGCGTATCTGCAAAGTCCATTAAAAACAGAATACGCAGTATGGAGTCTACCCGGCAAATTACCCGGGCGATGGAGTTGGTGGCTGTATCCAAGCTGCGTAAGGCGCAAAACCAGGCCATTACCACAAGACCTTACTACACCTGCCTTTATGAAACCATTAACAATATTGCAGCCTCCGGAGGAGAGCTTGCTTCTGAATTTGTAACCGAGAATAGGGCGGGGAAAGCGGTATATATCGTAATTGCCGGAGACCGTGGCCTCTCCGGTGGCTACAACAACAGTGTTTTGAAATTGTTGCCGAACACCCCGGAAGCGGTGCTGCCTATTGGTAAAAAAGCCGTTGAATACTGTGGATCCCGATCTATGGAAATGATCTCGGAGGCATATGTCTCTGCGGAAAAAATGTCAAGTGAGGATTGTATGCAAATGGCCGCTACCCTCTGTCAGGGGTATTTGGCCGGTAAATACAGTCGTATTTACCTGTTGTTTACAAATTTTGTATCTGTGCTCACACAGACACCGGCTTCCTTGCAACTTTTGCCGCTGGAGCGGATTGGCGGTAAACCCACAGAATCTGAGATGCTCTATGAGCCTGACCCGGAGACGGTGCTTTCTGCCATTATTCCCGAATATTTGGGTGGCGTCATCTACGGCGCGCTGTGCGAAAGCCACGCTTCTGAGCAGGCGGCTCGCCGCTCTGCAATGGACTCTGCTACCCAAAATGCAGACTCTATGATTGAGGAACTGAGTTTGGAGCTTAACCGGGCGCGCCAGGCGGCGATTACCCGGGAAATTACTGAAATTGTTGCGGGTGTTTAACCCGAAAGCATTAAGTAGTAACCGCTGAATAAATCGTCTGCGGTTATTGGCGGAACTTTTGCCACTTATTCTTGCCGATTTATTCATCGGTTACTAAAGGAGTTGAATCCTATGCCCAAAAATGTGGGTACGGTCATTCAGGTTATGGGACCGGTGCTGGATATCCGCTTTTCTGCGGAGAATTTGCCCGCACTCTTGACTGCTATTGAAATCCCCAATGGGGAGAATACTGTGGTTGCGGAGGTGGCCCAGCACATTGGCGACAATGTGGTTCGCTGCATCGCAATGAACGCAACCGACGGCCTGCGCCGTGGCTTGGAAGCCTTCGATACTGGCGCGCCTATCCGTGTACCTGTAGGTGAAGAATGCTTGGGGCGTGTGTTTAATCTGTTGGGTCAGCCTATTGACCAGGGAAAGGCCGTAGAAGCAGAGGAAGCCTGGCCTATTCACCGCCCGGCACCTGCCTACGATGAGCAGGCGCTTGGAACAGAAATTTTGGAGACCGGTATTAAGGTCGTTGACCTGATTTGCCCCTATGCAAAGGGCGGCAAGATCGGTCTGTTTGGCGGCGCAGGTGTTGGTAAGACCGTTCTTATTATGGAGCTGATCAATAACGTTGCCAAAGCCCACGGCGGCATCTCTGTCTTTACCGGTGTCGGCGAGCGTACCCGTGAGGGTAATGACCTCTATCGGGAAATGACCGAGTCCGGCGTTATCAACAAGACTGCCATGGTCTACGGTCAGATGAACGAGCCCCCCGGAGCCCGTATGCGGGTTGGTCTGTCCGGCCTTACGATGGCAGAGTATTTCCGGGATGTAAAGCACCAGGATGTGCTGCTGTTTATTGATAATATTTTCCGTTTTACTCAGGCAGGCTCTGAGGTTTCGGCGCTGCTGGGTCGTATTCCCTCTGCCGTTGGCTATCAGCCCACCCTGGCAACGGAAATG
>JAZOVI010000137.1:0-9723 GCA_045658625.1 Faecousia sp. | reverse complement strand
CGCTTGGCCTCCGACTTGATCGTACAAACCGGGGTCTTGCATTTTACGCCCTTTCTTTGTTAAGCTTATCTGCCTTGCAGAACAGAATATAGCCGATAACAAATAGAATGACCAATGTGCCTACCGCAATATTAGAGTTTTGCAGACGCAGGCCAAAGATCACGACCTCCACATCGGCAGTAATCTGATTGATAAAGCCTACCAATGTCATGCCAAAAAAGGATGCGCCTTTGCCGCAGATGTCCATAAGCCCGTAAAACTCGCCGCTCTGCTCCGCAGACACGATTTTACCCAAGTAGGATCGGCTCAACGCCTGAATAGCGCCCTGGAACATACCGACCAAGGTTGCCAGCAGCCAAAACTGCCACTGAGAAACCAGGAACACCGCAAACAGCGTAATGCAGGTATAGCAAATGATGCAAATCTTCATCAGCTTAGCGCTGTCGTGCTTGGCAGACAGTTTACCGAAAAGAATGGCGCAAGGGAACGCTACGATTTGTGTCAGCAGCAGCGCCAACAGAAGCCCTGTGGTATCCAATCCCAGATCCGTACCGTAGGCGGTAGCCATATCAATGATGGTGTACACGCCATTGATAAAGAAGAAAAAGGCCAGCAGATACATAAATATGTGCTTCTGTTCCTTTGCCTTACGGAAAGTACCGGCAATCTGGCGGAAGGCATCCGCAATAGGATGCTCGCCCCGCTCCACATAAGCCGTCTGCTTATACCGCCGGGTCAGCGGCACAGTAAATACCGCCCACCACAAAGCCGTCAGGAGGAAAGAAAGGATCATAGCTGTACTCTGATCCAAACCAAAGCTGCCGCCTGCCAGCACCAATACCAAGCAAAGCACAAAGGGGATGACCGAGCCTATATATCCCCAAGCGTAGCCCTGAGTGGACACATCGTCCATCCGCTCCTGGGTAGTAATTTCCGGCAACATCGCATCGTAGAACACCAAGCTGCTGTTAAAGCCTACCTTAGCGAGAATGAAGATTGCCAAAAACACCAGCCAATTATTTGCCAAGCCCAGCGCTGCGCAGCCTAACACACCCAGCACTACGCACAGCAGGAAAATTGTTTTCTTGTAGCCTCTGCGGTCAGACAGCGCGCCGCAGACAGGTCCGATGCAGGCAACCAATACGGTTGCAATGGCGCCGGCGTAGCCCCAGTAGCTTAAGTACATATTTTCATCAATGCCGGCAGAGGTGGCAAGGGCGTTGAAGTAGATAGGAAGCAAGGTAGATACCAGCAGCGTAAACGCAGAATTGCCTACGTCATATAATATCCAACTTTTTTCCAGTTTTGTCAGTTTGAGTCGTTTATCCATTTTGCTCTCTCTTTCTTGTTGCGGTCTCAACGTCCCTATTCTACACCATTTCTCAACAAAAAGCTACTATTTTTTTCTGCGCCTATATTTGCTTCCAAAATCTGCTTTGATTTCCGAAAAGAAACAAGTGTTTTTCTCTCATTTTCGGCAAAGCTATGGTTGCGGAAAGAAAAATGCTTTCTTCGGAAAGTATTTCATCTTTCCAGGAAAGCGTAAGAGAAATAAAAAGGAGAGAACGATTATGAGCAACAAGAACAACCAGATCAATGTTCCTCAGGCTCGTGAGGCAATGGACAAGTTCAAGATGCAGGCAGCTTCCGAAGTCGGCGTTAACCTGACCAACGGCTACAACGGCCACCTGACCTCCCGTGAGGCTGGCTCCGTTGGCGGCCAGATGGTCAAGAAAATGATCGAAGCTTACGAGCAGGGTCTGCAGTAAGCAAAAAAGCGCCCTCCGGGAAATCCCGGAGGGTGTTATTTTTATAAATTCTCAGCTTCTTCGATCCAGAGCTTACCACAGCCGTCGCTGGGCATCCGCCAGTCTGTCCGGGGGCTGAAGGAAACCATACCCACCTTAGGGCCGTCCGGCATACAGGAGCGCTTAAACTGCTGGGAGAAGAAACGGCGGTAAAATACAACCAGCCACTTTTTCACCGTAGATGCATCAAAGGTATCCGCAAAGGCACGGCAAGCAAGGGTATAGACCTTTTGGGGGCTGAAGCCGTAGCGCACCGCGCAGTAAATAAAGAAATCGTGAAGGGCGTAAGGGCCAACCAGATCCTCGGTCTGCTGGGCGATTTTACCCTGGGCGTCCGGGGGCAAAAGCTCCGGGCTGATGGGCGTGTCCAGAATGTCCAGCAGAACCTCCCGGGCAGGGGCAAACCGCTCGCTCTCCGCCAACGTTTCAATCACAAAGCGGATGAGGGTCTTGGGCACAGATGCGTTGACGCCGTAC
The DNA here is from genome assembly GCA_045658625.1 of Faecousia sp. Classification (GTDB taxonomy): domain Bacteria; phylum Bacillota; class Clostridia; order Oscillospirales; family Oscillospiraceae; genus Faecousia. The sequence goes on along the minus strand of JAZOVI010000137.1, from coordinate 7,438 downwards.
ATACTCATATGGTCGCCGTTATAGGTACACCAGCCCAAAGCCAGCTCGCTGAGATCGCCTGTACCCACCACAATCCCGCCGTGAATACCGGCATAATCCATCAGTACCTGGGTTCGCTCCCGGGCCTGGGCATTTTCATAGGTGGCATCCAGCTTTTGGGGATCTTGACCGATGTCGGCAAAATGCACCTTCACCGCATCCCGGATGGGAATTTCTTTTACGGTGATCCCCAGCTTTTCCATGAGCGTCAGGGCATTTTGATAGGTTCGGTCCGTTGTGCCGAAGCAAGGCATCGTAATGCCGTGGACATCGGAAGCAGATTTTCCCAACACCGCCATTGCTTCCACCGCAACCAGCAGCGCCAACGTGGAGTCCAAACCGCCGGAAACACCGATGACCGCGTTGCCCCCCACCGTCTTTAACCGCTGGGCAAGACCACGAACCTGAATTTCAAAGACCTCCCGGCAGCGAGCCTGCCGCATATCCCGGGTCTGGGGTACAAAGGGCAGCTTGCTGATCTCATAAAGGCTGCCATCGCTGCGGGGCGCATCGCCACACTCCACGACCCGGCAGGGCTGGGCAGCCACACCGGCATAGCCGTTTTTCTGCCGCAGATAACGAAGCTTGCCCAGGTCGCTGTCGCAGACCATCATATACCCAGCATCCAGAAGATGCTCGTTTTCTTTTAATATCTTGCCCTTTTCCGCCACCACACTGTGTCCGGAGAACACCGTATCCTGGGTGGACTCCGTATAACCGGCAGACACCAGCACATAGGTACAGCAGTTGGCCGCAGACTGGCTGCACACCAGCTCCTGCCGACGTCCCCGCTTGCCTACCAATTCATTGGAAGCGGAAAGATTGAGAATTACCTCAGCGCCTGCCGCTACCAGCCGCGCCGAAGGAGATACAGGCCGCCACAGGTCCTCGCAGATCTCTACGCCAAAAATCGTACCGTCCGCCAAAGAGAACAGCAGATCGCTTCCGATAGGCACTTCCTGCCCGGCGCAGCGGATATTGGAAACAAGAAGCTTGGACGCAGGAGCGAACCAACGGCTCTCGCCCATTTCGCCTGCAAGGTAAGTTTTTGGCACAATGCCACGAATACAGCCCCCGGAAATCACAGCAGCGCAGTTATAAAGCAGACCGCCCAACCGCAGAGGTACACCCACTACCACTGTCAGAGCAGGATATTTCTCTGTATATGCAGCGATGGTTTTCAGGCCTTCCTCGGCGCTGTGCAGCAGCGCTTCCTGCAGAAACAGGTCGCCGCAGGTATAGCCGGTAACAGCCAGCTCCGGAAACAGCACAAGATCGCCGCCTGCTTCCTCCGCCCGATCCAGCCAGGCGCAAATATCTCCGGTATTTTTCAAGGGGTTTCCTACCTGCACCTCAGGCACTGTGCAAGCAATTCGTATAAAATCCAGCATAGGTTTTCCTCCTGATGCAATCTATATAGCCTTATCATACCACATTCCCGGCAAAATGCAAACAAAATGTCCCGGACAAAAGTCCGGGACATCTTTTATTTTTTGCATCTGCAGTCGCCTTTTGCGCCGCAGGTTTTACTGTGGGGGCAGCCGATGCACTTCTGGCCGCTTTTTTTCGCTTTCACTATGTAGAAAATCGCGCCGCCTAAAATGGCCACAAGGATCAGCGCCACAACAATATCCGCACCGTTCATCGGTATACCTCCTTTTTGGTAATTATTTCTTAGCGCCCGCCAATTCTTTTTTCGCCTTCAAGTTGGATCGGACAGAAAGGAACACAACCGCAGCAATAATAGCAGCCACTGCCACAAGACCAGCTATGAAGCCCGTTCCCACCGCACCGGCAGTAATGACCGTACCCACCTGATAGACCAGGAAGGACAGTATATAGGCAATGGCAAACTGCAGGCCGATGCCGGCAAAGAGCCACTTCTTGCTCTTGATCTCAGAGTTCATTGCGCCGATGGCGGCAAAACAAGGGGGTGTGAACAGATTAAAAATCAGGTAAGCCAAGCCTGCGGCGGCCGTAATGCCCAAAACTGCCTCGCCGTTGCCGGTCTGCAGCAGTTCAAAATTCTCATCTACTGCCAATGCGGTAAACACCGCGCCCAAAGTGCCCACTACCTCTTCCTTTGCAATAAAGCCGGACACCGCCGCAGCAGCCAGCTGCCACATACCAAAGCCCAGGGGAATCAGAAGAACCGCAAAAGGTGTAGCAAGGTCGTGAAGAATAGACTCGGTGGCCTCTACCTCCTGGAGTGTCCAGGAGTAATTAAGCATAATGGTTACCGCTGCGTTACACAGCAGGATAATCGTACCGGCCTTAACAACATAGGACCAGCCCCGGGCGCACATAGACTTAAAGGCATTCCACAGAGAAGGCACTTTATATTCCGGCAGCTCAATAATGAAAAAAGACTTCTTATACTTATAGCCGGAGATCCACCGAATGAGCAGCGCACCCAAAAATACCAGCAGAATACCTGCAAAATACATCACAGGAGCAACCCAGGTGGATTCTGGGAAGAAAAGTCCCGCCAGCAGGGCAATGACCGGAATCTTTGCGCCGCAGGGAATAAAGGGTGTGAGCATTGCGGTAGCACGACGCTCCCGCTCATCCCGGATTGTACGGCAGGCCATAATGCCGGGCACGGAACAGCCCGTACCTACCACCAGAGGAATGATAGACTTGCCGGAGAGACCCACTTTCTTGAAGATGGGGTCCAGCACCACGGAAACACGGGCCATATAACCGCAGTCCTCCAACAGCGCCAGCAGGAAGTACATTACCATAACCAGCGGCAGGAAGCCAACCACAGCGCCTACACCGCCGATAATACCGTCAATAATGACCGTCTGGAAAATGGGAGCAACGTTGGCGTTTTCTAACAAACCGCCAACCCACTCTCCAAACATCTCGATATAGGTTACAAGGCCGGGGATCGTCGTTCCGTTGGCAAATTCATAGCCCTCTGCCAGCCACACGCCGGGGCCAACCTGAGAAAGCCAGAATACCAGATACATCACTACTGCAAAAATGGGGATACCTGCCAGAGGATGGGTAAGCACTGCGTCAATCTTATCCTGGAAATTACGGTCCTTTGTCAGCACCTTCCGGGTCTCTACCTTCTTTACAATGCCATTTACAAAAGCAAAACGCTTCTTATCCGCTTCCAGAACAGCCGCCTTGTCGGAAAGGTCCACATTGCCCTGCTGATAGGGCGCTGCAGGCACTTTGCCAACCACCGCAATCGCCGCATCCACCAGCTCCTTCAGGCCATCGCCGGTGGTGGAGGTGGTGTCGATCACCGGGCAGCCCAGCTTTTTAGCGAGGGCAGTGGTATCAATATTGGTTTCCTTTTTTTCGTTAATGTCGTGCTTGTTCAGCGCCACAACTACGGGAATACCCAGTTCCAAAATCTGCGTGGTAAAAAACAGGCTGCGGCTTAAATTGGTAGCATCCACAATGTTAATAATGGCATCCGGCGCTTCCTTTTTAATATATTCGCTGGTAACGCTCTCTTCCGATGTGAAAGGCGACATAGAATAAGCGCCGGGCAGGTCCACGGCAATCATCTCCCGCTCCCCTGCGTATGCCTTTTTCATCGGCGCTTCTTTCTTATCGACCGTAACGCCTGCCCAGTTGCCAACCTTTTCGCTGCGGCCGGTAAGGGCATTATACATTGTTGTTTTGCCGGAATTGGGATTGCCCGCAAAAGCAATTCTCATCTTTTTTCCTCCTGAACAGAAATTTCTTTACACAGTTAGCTTCCGCTAACTCAATAGCAAAAACAGGTCGGCAGCCTGCCCTGGCATTTTTCAGCCGATTACAATGGCCGCTGCCAACTGATTGTCAATATTATATCTGCCGTCTTTAATGGACACCGTACAGCCACCCCGACGGCGGGAAATCACCGTAATCGGCTCGCCGCTATAGCAGCCCAGAGAAAACAGGAAGCTGTTAAGCTCCTCGTCATCGGTCTCGATGGCGGCAATGATATATTCTTTTCCCAGCTCTGCCCCAGTCAAATTCATAAAACCGATCTCCTTTCTCTTTGCAAGTTAGCACAGGCTAACCGAACCAACAAAATTACAGTTAGTCATCGCTAACCTCAAATATAATACTCCCCTTCTCCCCTTTTGTCAATAGCTTATTTGAAAATTTATCCAAATATTCCCCCTAGTGTACTCCGTTATCCACCTTAGGGAATGCATTTAAGCATTCCTTATTTTCCCACACACCTGCCCGGAACGGACAAATCCGTTCCCTACAATGCAAAAGATACCGCCCATCCGGGCGGTATCTTAAACACTTTACTGGTTGTTATCAGGAAGCCATTGTATATTCCGGCAGTTCAACAACAGTAGTGCCAAAATCATAGAAAGTGTAGACTACTTCCTCGCCTCTTTCAATGAACTGCAATTCGATTTTTTCGATTATTCCGTTTTTACCGCTGACCACCAATGTTTGATCCCCATACTCCACCTTATATTCCTTGGTTTCTTCGTCGTAAATAAAATAGTCATAAAGATCCTCCCGAAGGGGGTAAGCCTCACAAAACTTTTTACCAATAGATCCTGCAAACCAGGATGAATCTTCATAGGCTACATAGCCTGCGTCTGTTTTTTTAATTACATAAGTAATATTGTCAATTTTTGTGCAGTAACCTTCCTCTTGAATAAGGGTATCTCCTTCAATCTCCGAACCGTAAAAATACATAGAAGAATCCGTATATTTTATGATATTGTGTCCCCGTCCTGTTATAGCCATTTTCTGCGTGTAGTTAACGGATTCCATAGCCGCGATCCATTCATCCTTAGTGATCGTGGTTCTTACGGAATCGGTTGGTTTATCATCAGAAACGATGGTAAATTCAGGCAACTCAATGGTAGTGGTGCCTAAATCGTAGACATCCACATCCACGATATGTTCTAAATCTTCGTCGGACACAACGATATGTATAGATTTGACAGTTTCACCTTCAAAGCGAACTTCATTCATACAAACAGTATCTACGCCAACACGAAATCCACCTTTGTAGCTGTCAGTTTCTGCATCGTAGACAAGGCAATTAAACAGTTCGTATATAACATCCTCGTAGCTGCCAAGCGTCAAAACCTCACGGAGCATGACAGGGGTAAATTCGCCCGCTTGCACACTGGCCTCATAGTCGGAGTCTTTCTTATTGATATGGTAATACTCATTCCCAATAATCGCTTCATAGAAATCTTCTGTTGTACTCTGCTGATTTCCTACAATGCTTGTACCGTGCGAATAACGAGAATTGTCTGTAGTCTGCACGAAGAGTGTACTCTTTTCCATTGTATCATCGCCATTTTTGCCCTTGCTATACGATAAATTTGCAGTGAAATTGTGTGAATTCATAGCTGTAAGCCATGCTTTCTGGGCAGGTGTTGTAGGTTCATAGGGCGTAGCACTAAGTTCAGGAAGTTCAACAACAGTATTGCCGAAGTTATAAAAATCGTAGATTGTGCTGATATTTGCACTCTTATCATCTATAGCAATATGCGCTGTTTTGACTTTTCCGTTTTCAAAGCAAATATCAATGGTGGTCTCATCATATGTACCCTTATAGCTCTTGCTTTCTTCGTCATAAGTAAGAATGTTATAAATATCGTTAACATTTTCACCGAGTATATTACCAAGCTTTGCCGCAGGGATTCCTCCAGAAATTTCCTGTGCCTCATAGCCGAAGCCTTTTCTTGTGATGCAATAAGATACATTATCAATTACAGCATAGTAAGCATCCTGTAGCTGGTACCCTTTTTGCTCTATCATATAGATAGCAGAATCTGAACTCTTAATCTTCCCATATATTGTAGTATTATAACTAGAATTTGCTTTATACTGGAATACATCAACGGTAAAATTACATTCCTCCATAACGGCGAGCCATTCTTCTACAGAGAGTGCTGTTCCTATGGAATCAGTAGGTCCTTCGATGGGTCCTTCGGTAGGACCTTCGGTGGGTCCTTCGGTGGGTCCTTCGGTGGGCCCTTCGGTGGGCCCTTCGGTGGGTCCTTCGGTGGGCCCTTCGGTAGGCTTTCCGGTGGGATCTGTGGGGGTGATTTCCACAAAAATATCCTGTCCGCCTGCATTGACTTTGATTTTACAGCCTGTTAATGCCAGCAACGCAGCGCAAAAAAGCACTGCCAGTAAAACTACCGAGATCTTACTCCGTTTTTTCATTGTTTACCCTCTTTTCGCTTTGTTTGTATTCTTATTTTAATATCGAATAACGAATACATACAAATTCTATCACAGCGGTTAAAATAAGTCAAGGGGGCGAGAAAATGGAAGTATTTATGCCAAGAAAGCCGGATAAAGAGGTTATTTCCATCCGGATACCGACAGATTTGTTGGAAACCGTTGACAAAAACGCTGCAAAATCCGATATCAGCCGAAACGAATTTATTAACCAATGCATTCAGTTTGCCCTGGAGCATTTGCAAAATAGCGACAAGTAAAACAGAGGGGAGGCGGTGCATCCCGGCTGTCTTTTCAAATCTTCTGTTTTTCTTTTTTGTTTGCGATGCCGCGAATTGCGTAATTCACGCCATAAATTATCAGGCAAACGAGAAACAAGCCGCCCATCACCACCGGCGGCAGCACTTCATCGGGCAAAAAGGGAACGATGCTGGTTTCAATGAAGAACCAATTATATCCCGGGCCATAAACGGTATTGCCAAACTTTGCCCATAGGAAAATCAAAATAATGGCGCACAGCTCCTTCCAGCATTTGCGAATATCCAGCACCACTTTCCCGTAGGCTATATTCAGCACGCCCCAGCAGAACAAAAAGCCATGGTACATAAAGGTCTGGAAAATCAAATAGCAAAATGGTGGCTGTCCGCCCAATGCCGTACCGGGATAGCACATCCATATCACCGATGCAACGATGGATAGCATCGCAATTGTTGACCGAACAGGTGCAAACTTCTTGTTAAACTGGGCAAAAGGCACCAGAATTGCCATAATCGTACAGATATTAAAGGGCAGCTTATATGTACTGATACCGCTATAACTGTCCGACAGGGGCATAATAAAGAAATCCGCCACATACAAGCCTATGGTTAAGTAGGCCATCACACGCAGAGCCTTTTCTCTGCATTCTTCCTTCCGCACCAGCAAAGCCAAAGCCGCTGTTCCGCCAAACACAATAAACAGGTATAAGAAGTGCCAAGCGTCATACAGGCCAATCTGCAAGTCGGAAGTGTTTTCGCTGAATAACCAGGCAAAAAACGCATTCATTTTCTTTTCCTCTTTTCTCTTTTCTCTTTTCCTCTTTTCTCTTCTCAAAACGCCTTGGGTAGGCATATAAAGCATATCATATTTTGGTTTTTTCTGCAACCCCGCAAAAAGTGCGCGCCACTTTTTTCCGGCCGCGTGTTTTTTTTTTTTTTTTTTTTTTTTCTTCTGCTTTTTC
>JAZOVI010000136.1:0-12930 GCA_045658625.1 Faecousia sp. | reverse complement strand
GAAGCCCATATAGTCCTTGGCATCTTTCCACACAGCCAGGTCCTTTCTCGGCTTTTTACCGCCGCGGCCGATGGCGAGGATGGCGGTGGAGTATGCAGGATCAGCGGTCAGCTGGGCGGCAAACGCGGGATCGAATTCCTCGGCCCAGGCGCTCAGCTCAGTGTAGACCTGAGTAGCATCCATTCGGGCGATTTCGTTCTTGGAAACGTCGGTCAGCTTTGCATAGTCAAAGAGGTTACCGGCGGGATTGAGCTTCTTGGGAGAGAACTTAAAGTCGGTAGCTGGGGCATCGGGATTGGCGCGGCGCCAGTCCTCGTAGTTGGAGTTTAACAGGGTCATAATATACTCATAAACTGCAGAAACGGGGAAGCCTTCTGCCTTATAGAAGGTCAGCGCCAGCTCCGGGTCTTTGCGCTTAGAAAGCTTGCGCTTGGAAGTGCCGTCCATCTTCATTAAGGGGCCAATGTGGACATACTTAGGCAGCTTAAAGCCCAGTGCCTTAAACAGCTGAATGTGGAAGGGGAGCGTGGGCAGCCACTCGTCGCCACGAACCACGTGAGTGGTACGCATCAGGTGATCATCCACTGCGTGGGCAAAGTGGTAGGTGGGGATGCCGTCGGATTTCAGTAGCACGTGGTCTACATCATTTTCTGTAATGGTCAGCTCGCCCTTAACCAGGTCGTTGAACTTAAACTGGTTGGTGATGCTGCCGGTGCTGCGGAAACGGAGCACCCAAGGGCGGCCGGCAGACAGAGCCTGCTGAACGTCCTCCATAGAGCGATCACGCCAAATGGCGTACTTGCCGTAGTAACCGGTGGTCTCCTTGGCGGCTTCCTGCTTTTCACGCATTGCAGAAAGCTCTTCTTCGGTGCAGAAGCAGGGATAAGCCATACCCTGGGATACCAGCAACTTTGCATAAACGTGGTAAATGCCGGCTCTCTGCCGCTGACGGTAAGGACCATAAATGCCGTTATCACCGTCGATGGTAGCGCCTTCGTCGAACTGAATGCCGTAATGCTTCAGGGTTTCGATCAGCACCTTAACCGCGCCGGGGACTTCCCGCTTGGCATCGGTGTCTTCCACACGGAGGAACAGAACGCCGCCGCTTTGGTGGGCCATCCGCTCAGAGGTAAGACCCTGTACCAGGTTGCCCAAGTGGACGAAGCCGGTGGGGGAAGGGGCCATGCGGGTGATAACTGCGCCCTCGGGCACGTTTCTTAAGGGAAATTTTTCTTCCAGCATTTCGGGCGTATCTGTTACGTGGGGGAACAGAAGCTCGGCAAGTGCATTGTAATCCATAAATTGATTCTCCTTGCATAAAATTCTTTTGTTACTATACCATATATTGGGGGAGAAAGTCAATTTATCCATTGCGTTTTTCCCATAGTTATGGTAAAATACGATAAATAATCTAAAAGAGGCGATTGAAATGGAAGAAATCCAACAAAAAAAGAGAATGTTATCCGGCATCAAACCCTCCGGTGATTTGACTTTGGGCTCTTACTTGGGCGCTGTGAAGAACTGGGCAGAGCGGGCTGACCAGTATGAGTGTTTCTACTTTATGGCAGACCTCCACGCCATCACCGTTCGTCAGAATCCTGCTGACCTGCGGCGGCGTACCCTGGAGCAGCTTGCCCAGTACATTGCCTGCGGTCTTGACCCTGAAAAGAATACCCTCTTTATCCAGAGCCATGTCCATCAGCATGCGGAGCTGGGTTGGGTGCTGGACTGCTATTCTATGTTCGGTGAGCTGAGCCGTATGACCCAGTTTAAGGACAAGTCTGCGAAAAATGCAGATAATATTAACGCAGGTCTCTTTACTTATCCCAGCTTGATGGCAGGCGATATTCTGCTGTACCAGCCTGACCTTGTGCCTGTTGGCGAAGATCAGAAGCAGCACGTGGAGCTGACCCACGTCATCGCCCGGCGCTTTAACGGCATTTATGGTGACGTGTTTAAGATTCCTGAGCCTTTTGTACCCAAGGTTGGCGCAAGAATTATGAGTCTGACCAATCCTTTGGCTAAGCTGTCTAAGTCCGAAAATGAGGACACCGGTCGTGTACTGCTGATGGATGATCCCACGGTAATTATGAAGCAGTTTAAGCGAGCCATTACCGACTCCGATACGGAAAACTGCATCCGCTTCGATAAGGAAAATAAGCCCGGTGTGGCAAACCTGATGACCATTTACTCTGCCGTTACCGGTAAGTCTTTTGAGGAGATCGAAAACGAGTTTATCGGCTGCGGCTACGGTAAGTTTAAGCCTGTGGTCGGTGTGGCGGGTGTGGAGCATCTGCGTCCCATCCGGGAGGAGTCTGCTCGTCTTATGAAGGATAAGGCATACCTGGAAAGCGTATACCGCGACGGTGCGGAAAAGGCCTCCTACGTGGCAGAAAAGACCCTGCGGAAGGTTTACAAGAAAGTTGGCTTTGTAGCAAGATAATATTTAAGCCGGGTGCAATTCGCACCCGGCTTCTTTATAGAATCATATAAGGCTCCCTTGTGTAAAGGGAGCTGTCATATTGCCGACTTTAGGCAATATGACTGAGGGATTGTCCTTAACGATGCATTACAACCCCTCCGTCAAAAATCAAAGATTTTTGCCACCTCCCCTTACACAGGGGAGGCTTTTACTGTAGTAAGTGATTACGGTTGATATGCTATATCCTCCCGAATGGGGAGAGTCTCGAATATTTCCCGGGTAATTGCCCGGAACTCGGTTACATCGGTGGTTTTCCGCAGGCGCTTGCTCAGCTTTTCGCTATTTTCGAATTTCCATAGGATCATATTCCAGTTTTCTTTCATACGGAACATTGCGTTGCGCTCGCTGCCGAACACCTCTATGTACGCAGACAGCAGTTCATCTAAAAATGCAGACAGGGTCTCTCTTTTTGTGCCACCGCTGCAAAGACCGGGATCGGCAATGAGGGCACGACCCAGCATCAGGGCGGAGCAGTTGGGAAACTGGGCGGAAACGCTCTGCATATCTGATTTTGTGAAGAGGTTACCGTTGTAGCAGACCGGGGAAATGCTGTTTTCATAGCAATGGCGGAAAGCATCCATATCCGGCTCGCCCTTATAAAACTGCTTCCGTACCCGGGGATGGAGAATAAGCTCGCAAATGGGGTAGCGGTTGAAGATTTCAAGCAATCGGGGAAACTCTGCAGGATCGTTGACACCCAGCCGGGTCTTTACGGAAATGGGCAGGGGCGCATCCCGGAAAATCTCCTCCAGGAACTGATCCAGTGTATCCAAGTCCTGGAGCATTCCCGAGCCTTTTCCTTTGGAAAAGACCGTGCCGGAGGGACAGCCTAAATTGAGGTTTACTTCGGTATAGCCTAATGTTGCGGCCTCGCCTGCAAACCACACAAAGTCCTCGGCGTTTTTTGTGAGAATTTGGGGAATAACCGTAACAGGAAGGGAAGAGGCGGGGGGGAGTTCACGGGCTTCCTTAGGAGTCAATGACCGGTGAATGGTTGGGGAGAAGAAAGGCGTATAATACCTATCCACACCAGGAAAATATTTATGATGCAAACGGCGGTAAACGCTGTCTGTCAGTCCCTCAAGGGGCGCAAAATATATTCTCATATCTTTTTCCTTAAATTGCCGGGTGTAACACTACACCCGGCAATACTTTTAGATTTCCATAATGACCGGCAGGATCATAGGGCTGCGCTTGGTGGTCTTGTAAAGATAGCCGCTGAGGTCGTTTTTGATAGCGGATTTGATGGTTGCAAAATCCCGAATGCGGCGTCGGCTGCAGCGCTCAATAGCTTCCATTGCTACCTCACGCAGCTCTTCCATCAGCTGCTCGGATTCCTTTACATAGATGAAACCACGGGTGATGATGTCAGGCCCTGAGATGATGCCGCCGTCCTGAGTGCTGAGATTGACACAGACAACAATCATACCGTCTTGCGCCAGGTGCTTTCTGTCCCGCAGGACAACACTGCCTACATCGCCAACGCCGGTGCCGTCTACAAGAACCATACCGGCAGCCACGGAGCCATTAACCTTGCAGGATTTGCCGGTCAGTTCGATCACATCGCCGAGATCGGCAACAGTTACATTCTTTTCCTTCATTCCCATCTGCACAGCCAGCCGACCGTGGAGCTGCAGGTGGCGCTGCTCGCCGTGAACAGGGATGAAGAACTTGGGCTTCACCAGAGCGTGAATGATCTTCAGCTCCTCCTGGCAGGCGTGGCCGGAAACATGGAGACCTTCGCTCTTTTCGTAGACCACATCTGCGCCTTTGCGGTAAAGCTCATTGATGATTCGGGAAACAGCCTTTTCATTGCCGGGGATGGCGGAAGCGGAGATGATGATCCGGTCGCCGCTCATATTATCCACCTGCTTGTGGGTGGAGAATGCCATCCTATAAAGGGCAGACATATTTTCGCCCTGAGAGCCGGTGGAGACGATGACCACCTTGTTTTTCGGCAGGCTCTTAATGGCGGCAAGGTCAACAATCGTGCCGGCAGGAACTTTGATATAGCCAAGCTCCTGGGCAACTTTCAGCATATTTTCCATGCTGCGGCCGGTAACGGCCACTTTTCTGCCGTAACGGGCGGCAGTTTCCAAAACCGCCTGAATACGGTGCATATTGGAAGCAAAGGTAGTAACCACAATCCGCTGATCGCAGTTTTTAAACTGGCGGTCAAGGCCTTCGGCAACAATGTTCTCGCTGGGGGTATAGCCCTGGCGTTCCACATTGGTGGAGTCTGCCAGCAGCGCCAAAACGCCGGTATTGCCCAGTTCGCCCAGGCGAGCCAGGTCGATCATACCGTCTTTGGCGGTGGGGTCAATCTTAAAGTCGCCGGTCATAATCACCGTACCCACGGGGGTGTGGATGGCAAAGCACACGGCGTCTGCAATGGAGTGGTTGACGTGGATAAATTCTACGGTAAAGCAGCCGGCCTTTACCACATCGCCGGGCTTGTGGGTGATGAGCTTTACCTTGTCGGCAATTTTATGCTCTTCCAGTTTCAGTTTAATGAGTCCGCAGGTCATAGCTGTGCCGTGAATGGGGCAATTAACCTGCTGCATACAGTAGGGGATAGAGCCAATGTGGTCTTCGTGGCCGTGGGTGATGAACATACCCCGCAGTTTTTTTGTGTTCTGGACAAGATAAGAAAAATCGGGGATGACCAGGTCAACGCCGTACATTTCTTCATCAGGGAAGCCCACGCCGCAATCAATAGCGATCATATCCTTGCCGTATTCCAAAACGGTAATATTCTTACCGATCTCATCAAGACCGCCAAGAGGGATAATTTTCAGTTTTTCTGCCAATTTCGATCTTTACTCCTTTCAAATATGTAGGCATCAAAAGCAGGCAGCCGACCGGCAAAAGCATAGGCCCTGTATCGCCTATCTTTTGTCCTTTCGCCTGCATATATGTTTACTTTCAGGGCAGCGGAACTAACGGTCCGATACCTTACACTGTATAGTATAGCACAAAAACACTGCCTTGTACACATTTATTTTTACCCAAACTTCGACAATGGCAATATTTCCTTTAGAAAAGTGCGAAAACAGGTTGCAGGATTGAGGAAAACTTGTTATAATAATCAAATAAAACCAAAAGTTTTGATTTTAAGGAGGCGGTTTGCTTGAATCGTAAACTCAAACGTCTGCTATGGCAGAATGTGGGCTTCTTTTATTTCGTTTTGCTGGCTTTTACCATTGCCGCAGTTGTAACCCAAAACTATATACTCGCTGCCAGTGAGGCAGGTGTTACGGCTATCCTTTTTATCGGCTATCTGATCTATAACAGCCGGCGCAAAAAGGATCTGCAGGCATACTTGCAGACCATTGCTGATGATATGCACACTATGGAAGGATCCAGTTTGCCGCTACCTTTTGCGGTGGTTCGGCTGGAGGATCAAGGAATTGTGTATATGAATCAGCAGTTCCGGTCTATCAGTGGTTTCCACGATACCTTCCGGCAGCGGCAGCTGCTGGAGCTGCTTCCCGGGTTTTCCATTGATTGGGTCAGCGCAGGCAAGACGGAGTACCCCTATGATGTAACCATCGGCTCCCGCCGCTACCGGATTTACGGTACAACTGTTGTCGCCAACGACTCCAGACATACCCGGTTGGGCTTTTTGTACTTCACGGATTTGACAGAGCTGTATCAGGTCCGGGATGAGTATATCCGCACCCGTCCGGTAGTATCCATCATTTTGGTGGATAACTATGAGGAACTGACAAAGAACCTGACGGAAAGCGCAATGAGCCTGCTCAATGCGGATATTCACAACGCCATTACCAAGTGGGCAGAGGATTACCATGGTCTGCTCCGCAGATTGGAGAAAAACCGTTATCTGTTTGTCTTTGAAAAGCGGTATCTGCAGAGCGCCATTGATGGAAAGTTCTCCCTTTTGGAGGATGTTCACGAGATTACCTCTCCTGCAGGCTTGCCGGCCTCCATTTCCTTTGGTCTCGGCGTAGATGGCGCCAACTTTGAAGAGGGTTTTGAATTTGCCGCCCTTTCTATCGAAATGGCCCTCAGCCGTGGTGGCGACCAGGCGGGTATCAAAAACCGGTTGAACTTTGACTTCTACGGCGGCCGCAGCAAAGAGAATGAGCAGCGCAGTAAGGTTCGTTCCAGAATTACCGCCAATTCCATGATGGAACTGATCGGACAGAGCAACCGCATCTTCGTGATGGGCCATAAGAATGCAGACTTGGATGCCATCGGCGCGGCTATGGGTGTTTGCTGTATGTGCCGTAAAAAGGGCAAAAACGCCCATATCGTACTGGATCTTGAAAACAACGCAGCAGGAAAGCTCATTGAGGAAATCCGCGCAGTACCGGAATACAAGGATATCTTTATTTCCGGTGAGGATGCGCTGCTCCTCAGCGATAACCGCAGCACCTTGGTGATTGTGGATACCAACCGCCCGGATCAGGTGGAGTTTGCGCCCCTTTTGGAGGCAGCTCCCAGAGTTTGCGTGATTGACCATCACCGCCGGGCAGCGGACTATATCAGGGAAGTGGTGGTTAACCATCACGAGCCCTATGCTTCCTCTGCAAGTGAGCTGGTAACGGAGCTTTTGGAGTATGCGGTTGAAAAGAAGGATGTGCTTCCCATTGAGGCTAAGAGCCTGATGGCAGGTATTTTCTTAGATACCAAGAGCTTTAATGTCCGTACCGGTGAGCGCACCTTTGAGGCTGCTGCCTATCTGCGGCAGTTGGGCGCCGATACAACAGAGGTTAAGCAGCTTCTGCAGAACAACTTCCAGGACACTATGGCCAAGTACCAGATTATCAAATCTGCCCGGCTGTACCGCAATGAGATTGCCATTGCGGCGCTCAATGTAGGTACGACCCGCGCGCTTGCTGCTCAGGGTGCGGATGAACTGCTGAATATTTCCGGTATCACGGCTTCCTTTGTCCTTTATCAGGACGGGGAAAATGTTGTGATTTCTGCCCGGTCTATGGGCAATATCAATGTGCAGATGATTATTGAGCCTTTGGGCGGCGGCGGCAACGGCGCAACGGCCGGCGCGCAGGTGAAGGACAGTACTGTAGCTAAAGTGCTGGATGACCTGGTATCTGCCATTGACAAGTATTTTGAAGTATAACTACCAAGGAGTCAGAAAATGAAAGTTATTTTGTTACAGGATGTAAAAGGCAAGGGCAAGAAGGGTCAGCTATTAGAGGTTTCCGACGGTTACGCCAGAAACTATATGCTGCCCAAGAAGCTGGCCATTGAGGCCACTGCCGATGCCGTTAATACCAAGAATATGAACGACAAGGCTGCCGCAGAAAAGGCAGCCAAGGAGCGGGCAGCGGCTCTGGAGACATCTAAAAAGCTCCGGGAGTTGACTGTTATTGTCAAGGCAAAGGGCGGTGGTGCAGGCCGGCTGTTTGGCTCTGTTACTACCCAGGAAATTGCCGATGCCCTGAAAGCTTCTTCCGGTATCGTGCTGGATAAGCGGAAAATTGTTCTGAACGATACCATCAAGAGCGTTGGCACGTATACTGTCCAGTGCAAGCTGGGCTATGAGATTACCGCACCTCTTACGGTGAAAATTGAGGAAATTTAATTTCCGCAGAAAGGAGAGACCCTCGTGGATACAGAATTGACATCCCGGCAAATGCCCCATTCTTTAGAAGCTGAGCAGGCTGTGCTGGGCTCTATACTTATTGACAGTAGTTGTGTGCCGGATATTATCGGCATTGTAAAGCCCGAGGATTTCTATTTGCAGCAGAATCGGGAGATTTTTGAGACGGTTTATACCATGTTCAATTTCTCCCTGACCATTGACCCGGTTACAGTGCTGGAAAAAATGCGGGAACTGGGGTATTATACCGACAATTCCCGTTCCTACCTCGTCCAGCTTATGGAGATTACCCCCACTGCCCACAATGCTCAGCGGTATGCCCGGATTGTCCGTGAAAAGGCAATGCTCCGCAACCTCGGCGTGGCCGCGGCGGATATCAGTGAGATGGTCTACTCTCAGGTGGGCGCACCGGATGAGATTTTGGAGAGCGCTGAAAAGCAGATCTATGCCGTACGGAAGGGTCAAAGCTCCGATTCTATGGAGCATATCGGCGTAACGCTGCACCGGGTATTTGATAATCTGACAGAACTGAGCCAGTCCGATTCTGCCATTCCCGGTCTTTCCACCGGCATGCGGGATCTGGATCATAAGCTTAATGGTCTCAATAAGTCCGACCTGGTGTTGTTGGCTGCCCGTCCTGCGATGGGTAAGACAGCCTTTGCGCTGAACGTTTGCCTCAATGTTGCGAAAAAGTATAATAAGACTGTCGCCTTCTTCTCCCTGGAAATGAACCGGGAGCAGCTGGCTATGCGACTGCTGTCCATCGAAAGCTTTGTGGACGGTCAGAAAATGGCTACCGGCAAGCTTACCGATGATGAGTGGCAGAAGATGTCTATGGCAGCGGCTGCCCTCAGCCAGACTGATATCCGAGTGGACGACAATCCCTCTTTGACGGTTGCGGATATGAACGCCAAGTGCCGGAGACTTGATAATTTGGGTCTTGTGATCGTGGACTATTTGCAGCTGATGAATGGTTCCGGCTACGGTAAGGGCGGTGAGAACCGTGTGAATGTCGTCAGCGATATTTCCCGGTCTATGAAGATTATGGCGAAGGAACTCAATGTCCCTGTGCTGTGCCTGAGCCAGCTTTCCCGTGGACCGGAGGGCCGTACGGACAAGCGTCCTATGCTCTCCGACCTTCGTGAATCCGGTGCTATTGAGCAGGATGCTGACGAAGTGCTGTTTTTGTACCGGGATGAGTACTACAACGAAAATAGTGAAGATAAGGGCATTGCGGAATGTATCGTACCCAAAAACCGCCACGGCGAGCCGGGTACAGTAAAACTGCAATGGATTCCCCAGTATCAAACCTTTGCCGATCGGGAGTGGAAGCGTGCTTAATAAACTCTCATGCTTCTGCCGGGAGAACGACCTGCTTCATCCTGGCGATAAAGTGATTTGCGCCGTTTCCGGCGGCGCGGACTCCATGGCGCTGCTGTGGGGAATGTATCTTCTTCGTGAGAAGCTGGGTATTACACTGGAATGCGCCCACTTTAACCACCATCTTCGAGGCGAGGAATCGGACCGAGATGCAGATTTTGTCCGGCAGTTTTGTTCGGACTACGGTATTCCTTTCCATTATGGCGAAAGTCAGGTGGTAGCAGGGGAGAAAGGCTTGGAGGCCGCTGCCCGGGAGGCGCGGTATGGCTTTCTCCGCAGCTTGGATGGCACAGTAGCCACCGCCCATACGGCGGATGACAACGCAGAAACGGTGCTGATGCATCTGCTCCGCGGCACAGGGCTCAATGGTCTTGGGGGAATTGCCCCTAAAAATGGCAATATTATTCGTCCGCTGCTGACAGTTACAAGAGCGGAGATTATGGATTTCATCCGGGAATACAGTCTGTCCTTTGTGGAGGATAGCACCAATTCCGAAGATGATTTTCTCCGTAATCGCCTGCGGCATAAGGTAATGCCCTTGATGAAAGAGGAAAATCCCCAATTTGCCCTGAGCGCTTCCAAAATGGCGCTCCGGCTACGGCAGGATGAAGATTATATCCGCGCTGCCGTGGGTGAAACCGAGGATATTCCTGTGTTACGGGCGCTGCATCCGGCGGTGCGGGCGCGGGAGATTGCAGCTTTTTTAGAAAAAAACGGTTTGAAAGAGCCTGGCGCCCGGCAGATAGAAGCGGTAGAGAATTTGATTTTTTCCGAAAAGCCGTCTGCATCTGTCCGCTTCCAAAACGGCGTGATGATTGGGCGCTGCTATGATAAGCTGCAGGTTGTGGAAGAAACAGTCCAACCACTTGAACAGATTTTATCCTGTCCGGGCAGCGTTATCTTTGGAGAGTACCGCATTACAGCGCGACAGGCTGAAAAAGCGGTGAATACCAAGTATCGTTTTACAGTATCGCCTGTTGGCGATATTCGGGTGCGATGCAGGAGGGCGGGGGATGAAATTTCCTTTGCCTACGGTACAAAGTCCTTAAAAAAGCTATTTATTGATGAGAAGATTCCCGCCAATCAGCGTTCTTTTATTCCGGTAATCTCCGATGATTCGGGATTGCTTGGCGTTTGCGGCTATGGCGCAGATATGGGCCGGGGTGCGGACGGGTCTTTGGTGGAAATTGAGATAGAACATATTTAGCTACCTTTGCGTAGAAACAAATTGCAACAGATGGAGGTAACAGTATGCACAATCAAATTGATCATATTCTCCTGACAGAGGAGGAGATCAAAGGGAAGGTTATGGAGCTGGCGGCTCAGCTTAACCGCGACTATGCGGGAAAGAATCCGATTTTTGTAGGCGTTCTTAAGGGCGTTGTAATGTTCTTCTCGGACATCGTACGCCGTTTTGAGGATCATTGCCAGATTGACTTTTTAAGTATCTCCTCTTATGAGGGAACAGAGTCTACCGGTCAGGTGAAAATGGTGCAGGGCCTTTCTCAGGACGTTACCGGCAGACATATTGTCATTTTGGAGGACATCTTCGACACCGGCAATTCCCTGAACTTTACCTATAATTACCTCCAATCTCTTGGCGCAGCTTCCGTTGAGATCTGTACCTTCCTGGATAAGCCGGAGCGCCGCAACCCGAATATTACATTGAAGCCCAAATATGTAGGCTATGTGATCCCCAACGAATTTGTTGTGGGCTATGGTCTTGATTATAACGAGAATTTCCGTAATCTGCCTTATATTGGTGTGCTGAAGCCGGAAATCTATCAGAATTAAGGTGAAAAATTTGAAAAATCGTAAGACTATTGTTTTAATTGCATATATCGCTATCTTGGTGCTGGCCTTTAGCTGGATGATGGGGCTGTTTTCCTTGGATGGTCAGGACTTGACCTATTCGGAAATCGTATCCCTGTTTTATGCCAAGCAGGTCAAGAGCTTTGTGGTGTCCGGCGAGGAAATCGTGCTGGAGCTTCACACCCCCATTGACGGTGAGACCGAGTTTCACGCCACCCTTGCCAATCCGGAAAGCTTCCGTGCGGAAATGTGGGAGACCATAAATAAGCAGCATACCGATGGCATTATTACTTATTTTGACTTTTTGCCCGGGGAAGAGTGGTCTGCCTTCGACCTGGTGCTGCCGCTGATTTTGGTCGGTCTGGTGCTGCTGCTGGTTTGGGGCTTTTTGGTCGGCCGTGCCAACGCGCAGAACAATCCCACCTCTTTCGGTAAGGCTCGTTTTGGTCTTCATAAGGGGACAACCGTTACCTTTGCCGATGTAGCCGGTGCAGACGAGGAAAAAACCGAGCTGCAGGAGGTTGTAGATTTCCTCCGCAATCCCGACAAATACCGGGATATGGGCGCAAAAATTCCCCACGGTATTTTGCTTTCCGGTTCGCCCGGTACAGGTAAGACCCTGCTGGCAAGAGCC
This sequence comes from Faecousia sp., assembly GCA_045658625.1. GTDB lineage: Bacteria > Bacillota > Clostridia > Oscillospirales > Oscillospiraceae > Faecousia. The sequence continues at coordinate 1,032 of JAZOVI010000136.1, read as the reverse complement.
GTAGCCGGCGAAGCCAATGTGCCTTTCTTTACGGTCTCCGGTTCTGACTTTGTGGAAATGTTTGTAGGTGTGGGCGCAAGCCGTGTCCGCGATCTGTTTGATCAGGCGAAAAAGGCGGCCCCTGCCATTATTTTCATTGACGAAATCGACGCGGTCGGTCGCAAGCGTGGTTCCGGTCTTGGCGGTGGCCACGATGAAAGAGAGCAGACCCTGAACCAGATTCTGGTGGAAATGGACGGCTTTACGAAAAACGAGGGTGTGATCGTCCTTGCGGCAACCAACCGGCCTGACATCTTAGACCCGGCCCTGCTCCGTCCCGGCCGTTTTGACCGGCAGATTTACGTGCCCAATCCCGATGCCATGGGCAGAGAGGCAATCCTCAAGATCCACGCCAAGAATAAGAAGCTGGATAGCTCTGTGGATCTGCATACCATTGCGCTGGCTACCTCCGGCTTTACCGGCGCAGACCTTTCTAACCTTATGAACGAAGCTGCTATTTTGGCTGCCCGTGAAAACCGTCCCGTCATTTCTATGGCGGATATGAACGAAGCAATGATGAAGGTGATGGCTGGCCCTGAAAAGCGCAGCCGTATCCGACTGAAAAAGGATCAGAAGATTACTGCCTATCACGAAGCCGGACACGCAGTGGCGATGTATTTCCTGCCCACCCACGACCCTGTGCATCAAATTACCATCATTCCCAGAGGTCGCAGTCTGGGCGCAACCTGGTATCTGCCCAAGGAAGACAGCGACCACCTGACCCGCAATGAAATGTACGAGAAGATCGTAGGTCTGCTGGGTGGCCGTGTGGCCGAGGCAATCTGCCTGGGTGATATTTCCACCGGCGCGTCCAATGATATTGATCGCGCTTCCGCACTGGCTCGGGATATGGTTGCCCGGTACGGTATGTGCGAGAATTTGGGTACCATTTCCTATACCGGCGGCAATGAGCTGTTTATTGGTCGGGATTTTGAAAAGACTAAGAGCTACTCCGAAAAGGTAGCCGGCACAATCGACGACGAGGTTAAGGTC
>JAZOVI010000135.1:0-19437 GCA_045658625.1 Faecousia sp. | reverse complement strand
AAGCTTGGCCTATATGTTACTATATTAAAGCTCTCAGGAGCACTATATCGCGGAGTAGAGCAGTTGGAAGCTCGTCGGGCTCATAACCCGGAGGTCGTAGGTTCGAGTCCTGCCTCCGCAACCATAAAAAGTCCTGAAATCGCAAGATTTCAGGACTTTTTCTTTGTTTTTGGGGTCAAAAAGTTCAAACTAAATTTCCGCAAAACTCGCCAAAACCGCCATGACCCATATTTTGACCCATAATGGATTATCAGCAAGCGTATTTTTTAGCACAAAACACCATCTATCGGTTCTGGATTCCGAAAATCTTTGTTGCAAAATATGGTTATTGGAATAGGCTGATATGAGGTGATTTGATGCAATGTTGCAGAAAAAGTCCGGATGCGGTGGCGCGAATTCGTGGTGGTATGGAAGCGCCGCAACTGACTGGTTGTGTACAGTTTTACCAAGAGAACGGATGTGTATTGATTGAGGTGAGAATTTCCGGTTTGCCAAAAGCGAATGAAACGGGTTTCTTTGGATTCCATATTCATCAAGGGGAAAACTGCTGCGGAACTGACTTTTCAGGCACGGGCGGTCACTATAACCTTACTGAACAGGCACATCCGAAACATGCAGGTGACCTTCCGTCGTTGTTGGAGTGTTGTGGGAACGCATATTTGTCCGTAAGAACAGATCGGTTTTCTGTGAAAGATATTATCGGACGGACGGTGGTCATACACAGTGATCCGGACGATTTTCGTTCTCAGCCTGCCGGTAACGCAGGAAAGAAAATTGCCTGCGGTTTGATTTGCAAAGGGTACTAATAGTTAAACAGCACCATCCGAGCAGGATGGTGCTGTTTTGCGTAAACCTTTATTCTTTGTTTATTGCGTATCAATTTTTGACAGCTAATAATGCTCCAAATTATCTCATGGAAAGGTATTTCAATTGTTTAATTGTATTGTTAGCTGCCGTTTTCTAGTAGAATATCCTACCGTTTGGCGGTAGGGTGGCTGGTATTATCTCTGATAGGAATTTTTAGTATGAAGTGCACATACTGGGAACACTATATGAAAGCAAAGTAGAAGGAGAATGCACATGGCGAATCGGCTAACAAAGGAAAAATCACCGTATCTGTTACAGCATAAAGAGAACCCTGTGGACTGGTATCCTTGGAGTGATGAGGCGTTTCGCAAGGCCAAAAAGGAGGATAAGCCTGTTTTCTTGAGTATCGGCTATTCCACCTGCCACTGGTGCCATGTGATGGCACATGAATCCTTTGAGGATGAGGAAGTTGCGAAAGTTTTGAATCGTGACTATATCAGCATCAAGGTTGACCGGGAGGAGCGCCCGGATATTGATGCTGTATATATGTCTGTTTGTCAGGCAGTTACCGGTTCTGGTGGCTGGCCGCTGACGATCTTTCTGACCCCGGAGCAAAAGCCGTTCTTTGCAGGGACTTACTTCCCAAAGCAGGGGCGGTACGGGCGGTTTGGCCTGATCGAACTTTTGGAACGGGTGGCGTACTTGTGGAAGAATGAACGGCAGGAACTTCTGCGTGCAGGCAACGAGATCACTCAGGCTATCAACCAGAATCAGTCCGACAGCGGACAAGAACCGGATCGCGCCATCGTAGAAACTGCGTACAACCAACTCAAACGGCGTTTTGACCATAAATGGGGTGGCTTTGGTACAGCACCGAAATTCCCTACACCCCATAATCTGCTGTTTTTGATGCGATATGCCCACGCCATGCAGGAACCCGATGCCTTGAAAATGGCAACAGTGACCCTGGAGGATATGGCCTGTGGTGGCATCCACGACCACATTGGCGGCGGTTTCTCCCGATATTCCACGGATGAAAAATGGTTGGTTCCTCACTTTGAGAAGATGTTATATGACAATGCCCTGCTGCTGATGGTTTATGTGACTGCATACCAATACACCAAGGATGAATACTTTGCGGGTGTCGCGCACCGGACAGCTGACTATATATTGCGAGAACTGACAGCTGAGCAGGGTGGTTTCCATTGCGGCCAGGATGCGGACAGTGAAGGCGTGGAAGGAAAATACTATGTATTTACCCCGGAGGAAATAAAAGAGGTATTGGGAGAAACGGATGGTGCAGAATTCTGCCGTCTGTATGACATCACTGATTCCGGGAACTTTGAAGGGAAAAGCATTCCCAATCGGGTCAATGCAACGGAAGACAGTTGGGGTCGGGACGATCCACGGCTGCGGAAGTTGTATGACTACCGGCTGCAGCGTACCCAGCTTCACAAGGACGATAAGATCCTGCTTTCCTGGAATGGTTGGTCGATCAGGGCACTGGCAAAGGCAGGACAAGCACTGGGCGAAAAACGGTATCTGGATGCGGCGATCAAAGCGCACCAATTCATTTGCAAAGAGATGGCAGATGAAAATGACCGCCTATATTTGCGTTGGCGGGATGGAGAAGCTACAAATGCCGGACAGCTGGATGACTATGCGATGTATACGTTAGCGCTTTTAGAACTGTACCGCGTTACCTTTGACACAGCCTATCTGCAAGAGGCCATTCACCGGGCAGAGCAGATGCTGGAACTGTTTGAGGACAAGGAACAGGTTGGCTATTTTATGATGGCTTCCGACGGTGAGCAGCTGATTGCCCGTCCAAAAGAAACTTACGATGGTGCGATCCCCTCGGGCAATAGCGTAGCTGCTATGGTGCTGCAAAGACTGGCAGCTCTGACCGGGGAAACGAAATGGCAGGATGCAGCACAGCGGCAAATGTCGTTCTTGGCAGCCGCTATTGGTGAATACCCTGCAAGTAGCTGTTTTGGTGTGCTGGCTATGATGGACGCATTGTATCCCCATAGGGAACTGGTCTGTGCTACGCAGGATGGACTTCCAGATGAGTTGTCGCAATACCTGAAAGAAGCCCCGGCAGACGATTTCCAAGTGTTACTGAAAACGGAATCTAACGCAGAAGCCCTTGCCCAATGCGTACCTTTCACACAGGACTACCCTATCCAAGAAACTGGAGTAATGTACTACCTCTGTGAAAACGGCGCATGTAAAACACCGGTCAAGTCCCTTACAGAATTAGGGTTATAATATAGAGGGAGTACCTCGGTACTCCCTCTATATTCATGTGCAAAAGTGACAGCACGTGAAGAAACTTCTCAACAAACGGAGATTGTGCCTCTCTCCAAGGACATTCTTTGTTTAGAGGCGTGTCTGTTGCCTACATCATCCCAGCATAACGTCCATCAGCATCATAACGGCGAATCCAAGAATGATGCCCATTGTGGCGGAATAAGGGTGTGCTGTTTGATTTTCTTGGCATTCGGGAATTAACTCGTGCACAGCAACTAGGATCATAGCTCCGGCAGCAAAAGAAAGGGCATAGGGTAGGATTGTTTCCACATAGACGACCAACAGCGCCCCGATCACACCCGCAATCGGTTCTACCATGCCTGATGCTTGACCAAGGAAGAAACTCCGTTTCCGGGAATAGCCCTCTCTTCGCAAAGGGACCGAAACCGCTGCACCTTCGGGGAAATTCTGCAAGCCGATCCCCACCGCTACAGAAATTGCCCCCATTAAGTTTTCGGTTGTATATCCGCCGTCCTGCAATGCGCCAAAGGCAACACCCACTGCTAATCCCTCGGGGATATTGTGCAGGGTAATCGAAAGGATCAGCATTGCGATGCGGTGCAATCGTTCGTTGTTCTTTGCCGGTACATCGTCTGCTTTTGCCCTGGCAAAAGCAACGGCCTTGTCAGAAGCCCACATAAACAAGGCACCAAGCAGAAAACCTGCCGTTGCTACAAGATATGCCGGTAGGTTGGATGTAACCTCCGCACGCTCGATTGCTGGTTGTAGCAGCGACCAAAAGCTGGCCGCAATCATAACGCCCGCAGCAAAGCCAAGCATAATATTCAAACCCTTAGGATTGGGAGACTTGAAGAATACAACTGTTGCTGCCCCTAAAGCAGTTATAAACCAGGTGCCCAGCGTTGCCACTAACGCCATTGTGACAAAATTATCCATAATGCACCCCCTTTACACCATTATATTTACCATAATGATTTTGGTGCATATTATGTGCTTTATCAAGAAAGGGAAACGCTATCCCGAAAGTAGCATTTCCCTTTCTTAATTACGCCCAATCGTTTTAACGGCGATTGACTTTATTCGATAGGTCGCCGTAGACCGGGGTTGCCAAACCGAAGCCACCGGACACGGTCAATATCTGACCAGTGGTGTATGCGGATTTTTCGCTGGCAAAGTAAACAACCGCCTCGGCGATTTCATCCGGCAGGCCCATTCTGTTAAGAGGGATATGCCGCAGGAACAGATTCCGAAATTCTTCTGTCAGGTTCTTTTCCACCGCTTCTGTAGCGGTCATGCCAGGAAGGACCGCATTACAGCGAATGTTATTCTTGGCTTCTTGGACAGCGATCAGCCGGGTCAAGTAGTTGATCGCCGCTTTGCTTGTGCCGTAAGCAACCTGAGAGATATCGGGCACGATGCCACCTACGGATGAAATGTTGATAATGCTGCCACCTTGCGGTGTCGCCATATGCTTTGCAGCAGCCTGGCTTGCCATAAAGACGCTTCTCAGGTTCAAATTTACTGTGTCCAGAAAGATTTGGGGATCCGTGTGGGCAAAGTCCAAATCTTTTCCGGGATTGGATGTGCCGAAATTGTTGACCAGCACATCAATACGGCTTGCGTCCTTTACTACGTCTTCGACCATAGAAGTGAAGGTCTCCGGCTTCGTGGCGTCATTGTACACACATTTTACTCCATCCAAAGTATCTGCGATCTCCTGCGCCCGCTCCGGATTTCTGGCTGCCATATAGACTTTGGCACCTTCCTTTGCGCAGGCCTTCACACAGGCAAGCCCGATCCCCCGGGTGGAGGCGGTGATCAATACGACTTTATCTTTTAATCGCATATTGCTTCTCCTCTGTTACAAATCTTAGGCAAAAAGAATACAGCGGCGATACCGGCGGCAGCGCAAAGCAGCTCCGCAATTGCCAACAAGTGGATCGATTGAACTGCGGCATTCGCTCCGGATGCCCCACCTGCGATCAGTCCGGTAATCTGATTGGTAAACAAGGGTACAAATATCGCTACGCCAAAGGGGGCGGCAAGATCCCGGAACAGACCGTAGGTGCCTGTGCCCGCTCCTGCTTCCTGCTGCGGCAGTCCGGACAGGGCAACCTTCATAAAGATCGTGCCGTTTCCACCCAGACCAAAACCCAATATACCCAAGCTTGCCATCAGCAAAAGCACAGAGGTGCTGGCTGAAAATAAAAACAAAATGCCGCAGCCGATGCCGGTCAAGATCAGTGAGCCGGTGAGCACATGCTTTGGTTCAAACCGGTCTGCCAGAGGACCTAAGATCACAGCACCCAACGACATGCCCACATACATCACGGAGATGGCATAGCCGGAGATGGCAGTATTATCCGGCTGTGTGTAATTCACAAAGACAATGGTATTGGTCATATTCGCCTGCATCAGTCCCTGAGTCAGAAACAGGGCGATGACACTGAGGATAAACGCGCCCCGCTTCATAAAGCCTCCGAGCAGGATGGGATGCACAGCTTTTCTTTCAGCTGCGATCAACCCCAGCAGGCTGATGGCTGCGGCGATCAGCACACCCAGGAACGCCCTAGATGTCCAGCCGAAGTTCTGCCCAAAGGAGGGAATACACAGCATCAGGCTGAAGAAGATCAGCACCAGCACAGCACCGATTCCGTCGAAGTTTTGCGGTGGCCGTCTCTGGGAGTCCTGTTTCCTGGCAGTCAGTAAACATGCGAGAAAAATTACAGCGCAGATGGCCACGCACACCCACAGCATGACACGCCAGCCATAGGCAGAGATAATAAGGCCGCCCAGTGTCGGTCCAAAAATGACCGACGCGCTGGAAAGAAGCATATATAGAGAAAATCCTTTTGCGATCTTATCTTGGGGAAACTCCGTTGCAATATAGGCAAGGATTACAGGCCCCATTGCTGCGGTGCCGATACCTACGATAAAACGGGCAACCATCATAAACACAAGGGAATTTGCAAGTGCCGACAGCACAGTTCCCAAGGTGAAGACAGCGATTCCCAGAAGCAGGGTCCTTTTACGTCCGATCACATCGCCTACTTTTCCCAGGATCGGCGCACAGGCGGCGGTGGACATAGCCTGTACCAGAGCCGTCCAAGTGGTGTTGTTATAGGCGATTCCAATATCCTGCACAAATGCCGGTCCCAGGACCGTAGAAAAGCCGCCTACAATGCCAATCAGAAAGGCTGCTAATGCGTATGGAATGAATCCCTTTTTATATGCATTGTTTTGTTCCATTTCTCCACTTCCTTTTGCGGTAGTATGCCCTGCTTTTCGTGCATTATTTACGGAGAAAAGGACACACTTTTATAGAAGGAGAGAGATTATGAAGCAAAAATTTTATATCTGCAAGCATTGCGGCAATATCGTGGCCATGATCCGGGATAAAGGCGTTCCGATTATGTGCTGTGGTGAGAAAATACACGAGATCACACCGGGCACCACCGAAGCATCCACAGAAAAGCATATCCCTGTTTATGAGATGGAGGACAATACCGTTCATGTCACTGTGGGGTCTGTAGAGCATCCCATGATCCGGGAACACTATATCGAATGGATCTGTCTGGAATCTGAGCACGGTATCCAGTATGCCCACTTGAACCCGGGTGACGAGCCAAGAGCAAAATTCGCCCTTTGCGATGGGGATGAAATCCGGGCAGTCTACGCTTTTTGCAATCAACACGATCTTTGGAGGAATTAACAATGTCTATGATCAATAAGGAAGTATCCGATTTCCGCACCTACGCTTTCCACGAGAACGATTTCAGATTCGTATCCAAGGAGGATATCTTAGGCAAGTGGAGCGTATTTTTCTTCTATCCTGCTGACTTTACCTTTGTCTGTCCCACGGAGCTGGAGGACTTGGCGGACAAGTACGAGCAGTTCAAAGCCATCGGCTGCGAGGTCTATTCCGTATCCACCGATACCCACTTTGTCCACAAGGCCTGGCACGATGCCTCTGACCGCATCAAGAAGATCAACTACCCCATGCTGGCTGATCCCACCCACAGCATCTCCAGAGATTTTCAGGTACTGATCGAATCCGATGGTCTTGCTGAGCGTGGTACTTTTATTATCAATCCTGAAGGTAAGATCGTAGGCTACGAGGTGACCGCCGGCAATGTAGGCAGAAATGCCGAGGAGCTGCTACGCAAGGTACAGGCCTGTCAATTTGTCCATGCTCACGGCGACCAGGTCTGTCCTGCCAACTGGAAGCCTGGCGCAGAAACCCTGAAACCCAGCCTGGATCTTGTGGGACAGCTTTGATGGAGAATTTATACGATGTGATCGTGGTTGGCGGCGGCCCTGCGGGACTGACCGCCGCCCTGTATCTGGCCCGGGCAAAGTACCGGGTTCTGGTGCTGGAAAAAGAGCAATTTGGCGGTCAGATCTCCATCACCCATGAGGTGGTTAATTATCCCGGCATTGCCAAAACCAGTGGTAAGGCATTAACAGATACCATCCAGCAGCAGGCAGAAAGCTTTGGCGCGGAATTTATGATGGCGGAGGCTACCGGCTTTGACCTTGACCGGGATATTAAAACTGTGCGTACCAATCGGGGGGAATACCGCTGTTTCGGCATATTGATTGCCACCGGTGCACATCCCAGGATGGTTGGTTTTAAGGGCGAGGAGGAACACAAGGGTCGGGGCGTTGCCTACTGCGCTACCTGTGACGGTGAATTCTTTACCGGTAAGGAAGTCTTTGTGGTTGGCGGCGGCTATGCCGCGGCAGAAGAAAGCGTATTTCTGACGAAATTTGCCCGGCATGTGACGATCCTTGTCCGCAAGGATGATTTTTCCTGCGCCGCATCTGTTGCAGACCAGGCCAAAAATCACGAGAAGATCACGGTTTTGACCAATACCGTCATGGAAGAAGTGTCCGGCGAGAACGGCCTGACCTATGCGCGATACAAAAACACCGCCACCGGTGAGGTGGCGGAATACAGGAGCAAGGAAACCTTTGGCGTTTTCGTGTTTGCCGGGTATGCACCTGCCACTGAAATGCTGAAAGGTACGGTGGAGTTAAACGAGCAGGGCTATATCGTCACCGATGCCTCCCAAAAAACCAGCGCGGACGGCGTGTACGCCGCAGGCGATGTTTGCATCAAACCCTTGCGTCAGGTGGTCACAGCTGCCAGCGACGGTGCGTTAGCTGCTACGGAACTTGAAAAATACGTAGCAGCTATGCAGCGAAAAACCGGTTTACGACCGGAGATTACCGTAACCCCAAAACGGGAAACAACTGCTGGAGTTCCTGTACCGGAGATTTCTGCTGATAAACATGATTTGTTTACACCCGAGATGCGGCAACAGCTGGACACTGTATTCAGTCGGATGGAAAAGCGCCTTATACTGAAGCTCTATTTGGACAGCCGTCCAATTTCGGTGGAACTGGAAAACTTCATAACTGCTCTAGGGGCACTGACGGATAAGCTGATTGTGGAGGTAGTTGACAGGCAGGCTTCGGAAAGCTTTGCACCGTGCGTCAAAGTATGTTTAGAAGATGGAACAGACACCGGACTTGCCTTTCATGGCATTCCAAGCGGTCATGAGTTTACTTCTTTTGTTCTGGGACTGTATAATGCCGCAGGGCCCGGACAGGCTATTGACGAGGATACGAGGCGGAGAATTGCTGCTATTACAAAAACCACGGACATCAAAATTCTGGTCACACTGTCATGCACTATGTGCCCAGATCTGGTGGTGTCGGCACAGCGGATTTCTGCGGAGAATCCCAATGTTACTGCCCATGTATATGACATTCGTCATTTCGAGGATTTGAAGAATCGTTACAAGGTTATGAGTGTGCCATGCATGGTAGTGAATGACCAGGATGTCGTTTTTGGTAAGAAAACAATGCAGCAGGTTCTGGAATTTATCAAGTGACGGAGTGTAATTTGTCAAAGATCGTGGGGCAATTCTGAAAGCCTCTATATTTGATTACTTCGTATTGTTAGCCACCGTCAGGCGGTATCGGTTGATATCGCCTGACGGTGGCATTTTTGTGGAAGAAAAGACTTGCAATTTTGGAAATGTATGGTACAATCACGAAACCCTGGAGAGGGGAGTGTGTTCTGCTTTTGGGTGATAGAAAACCGCCTGACCCATATTTTGACCCATACGGGAATAGCATTACACAAGAAAGCTGTTGTCTTCGCAAGAAGGGTTGACAATCTGGGAAAAAGCTTGTATTGTAAAAGAAATACACCGGTGAAGAAATCTACTCGGAAAGGAACTTGACGAGATGTTGCACGAAATTATTCATTTAGCGGAGCATTTTCCCCAGTTAGCCCAAAACGGTTGTGATCCTAAACTGACCTTATATTTGCCGAATAATATGACGGATATGGGAAGAGGCGACCAAAAACATCCCTGCTTGCTGATTTGTCCCGGTGGCGGCTACCGCGGTGTCAGCCAGCGAGAGGGCGAACCGATTGCGCTTCATTTTTTGCCCCAGGGCTACAATGTATTTATTTTATGGTATTCTGTAAGTCCCAATCGCTTCCCTACCCAATTGCGGGAAGTGGCGGCGGCTATGGAACTGATTTATGAGAATGCAGAGGCGTGGCATTGCGATACCGAGAAGATCGCGATTATGGGCTTTTCTGCCGGTGGTCATTTGGCAGCTCACTATAGTAATGCCTATAGCTGGCCGGAGGTACGGGAAATGTTCCCGGAGAGCAAGCCTGCCAATGCGTCTCTTTTGTGCTACCCAGTCATTACTGCAGACCCGAAGCATGCCCATCTTGGCAGCTTCCGTAACTTATTAGGTAAGGAAGAACTGACGGAGGAAGAACAGCTTCGTTTTTCGTGTGATAAGATGGTAACTGCGCAGACTCCGCCTACCTTCCTGTGGCATACCCGGCAGGATCAGGCGGTTCCGGTGATGAATACACTGCTCTACGGGCAGGCTTTGGCAGAGAATAACATTCCCTTTGCTGTCCATATCTATCCCGAGGGCGTGCATGGCCTTGCTACGGTAGATTCTATAACCAACGATGAACTAAGCCCGGCAACTATGCACGCCAAGGATTGGCTGGATGCGGCACAGAAGTGGCTGTCCTTTATATTTTAATGTTAAAAACCTCTCTCAGGTAGCTGAGTTTTCTGTGTAAAAGGGAGTACATAACAGAAAACCAACATTTCGCTTCTAAATATCTTAACCAGCACACTCGCGCACTCACACGGCCGGTGGTTATTTAATCAAAGTAAAAAACTTGCTTAAGGAGGGGTTGGGCGCCTGTTACGGGGTCTTTTGTCATGACCATAACATCCTGCATATATGCATCCCACTTGGCGTTGATCGGGCTGTTTGCCTGAACAGCGGATGCCTTTTCGATGCTATCACATTCGTAGTAACCAAACAGATCGTTGCCAACGTTCCAAATGGTGTAATTCCGAATACCGGCTTCGTGAAGCATTTCCTTCATTTCTACCCATATTTCATCGTGCCGCTTTATGTATTCGTCCAGCATACCCTCTTTAACAGTGGCTCTCCAAGCATATCTTTCCATAACGTGCAAACATCCTTTCGTAAGATAATTAAGTGCCTGCTGCGGCGCTGATCCATTGGAGCGCATCTACGCAGCAAGGAATGGAATCGCTATTTGGATTATAGCAAACATTGCCGGGCATTTCAACCTAAAAATTCCTTATGGTAAGACCGCTTGTGCTTTTTGTAAATCTTCTCCCCCTGATCATCCTTGCAGTGATTCATGGCGCCGCACTTATTTTTATTCAAAAGATCTGTATCAAGTGTTTTTCGATTTTCGGGTTTTTTATGAAGATTTTGGCCGTTATTGGTCTTGCATGTGCCATATTTACTTTTCTAACAAAGGTGGAAATCAGTCCGGATTTTGATACATTCGAAAATGCAGCATTCATCTGCGCTAACGCTTGTGTCACCCTTTCGGCGCGTTGCCTTTAATGTTTATTGTGTCTAAATTACTTAACAAACCCTTAAACAAATTGGGCTCAAAAATTGGTGTTGACGGAATATCAGCACTCGCATTTTTGGGCAGCTTGGTGACAAATGCCTCTTCCTTTGGAGTTATGGAAAAAATGAACAAAAAGGTGTTGTCCTGAATTCTGCATTTGCCGTTTCCGCTTCCTTTACTTTCGGTAGCCACCTGGCATTCACGATGGCTTTTGATAAAGCTTATGTTTTACCTATGATTATTGGCAAAATCACTGCTGGCATTTGTGCTGTGGTTTTAGCGCTTTTCATTTATAAAAGCGATGTTCGGGAAAGGGAAAAAACAACAGATATCTAAATAGGTGCCACTTGCCGTAATTCCACCCTAACTTTGATAGAGCTCGCCGGTTTTGTACTACCTACGAGAAGATAGTATTTAGTATGGCGCTCGCTTAATGCCGGAATTGCAGGGCAGATGCACTGACGCTGTATAAGTATAGACACTCTCACCCCGAGGGTGTCTTTCCTTATTGCTGTAAAAGCGGCGCAGGTGAGGCGTTCTTGATTTTTTGTATATTTGTGCTATAATTCGTTTAGATGGAAAGACACAACTGTGCTGGGAGGAGATAAAATGAATCCACAGGTATTCGGTCCGGAACATCTGATTTACATAGCCGTCAGTATCTTGACGGCATTTGCCGTATTTATTCTGACAAGCAAATTTGCAAGAACTGAGAAAGCCAGGAATGCGGTCGTTAAGGCATCGGCGGTAATTCTGTTTTTGACCATTTTTACCAACCGCTTGGCGCTGGTATTTGAATACGGGGAACCCAACTGGCAGAAGCTTATCACTGACAGCTTCTGCAGCACATCCAGCTATGTTCTGTCGCTGGCGATTCTTTTCGGAAGAAAGAACAACAATGTACTGCACTTTATTTGGCTGGTGGCGTTGGCGGGCGGAACGATAACTACCTTTTATCCCAGTTTTATCGGCCAAAATCCGTCGTTTATGTATCCCCCGACGATACTGGGTATGATGCATCATACCTGGTCGGCAATCGTAGTGGTGCTTATGTTTATGAACGGATATCTTACGCTTACATACAAAAAGTGGTACTGCACTCTCTTTGGTTTTACCTCCTATCTTGCCTACGGGGCATTCCTGATGTGTGTGCTGAAATATGACAACCCCTTCTATATGACGGGACCGGCCATTGACGGCACAGTCTTTACTGCCTGGGTTATGGCACCCATCTATCTTGGGGCATACGCGCTGATTATGCTCGCGGTAGAGCTTTTCAGGCATCGAAAAAGTACAAAAATCTGCAAGCAGGCAGTAGGGCTTGCAGATAGGTAATAAAATGGTAAAAGCAGGGGCGTTGCCCCTGCTTTTTGCGTTATTTTGATTTATTCGAAAGAGATTAGTCGTTCACCTTTATAGGTCAGCTTGCCTTTTTCGCTTACCCGATAGCCGCCGTAGGAAAACTGGGAGACATAGAAGGCTTTTTTCTTGCCGTCTACGGAAAAAACAACCACATATTTTTCCTTTTTGCCGTTACCGGCGTATTTTGAGAAGGATTCGATGATGTGCTTGTCAATCACGATGGCGTGGACGGTTTTTGTAGGGCCGTATTTGCTTTTTATGGCTTTTGAAATAACTCTTATCGCATACAGCAGCCAAAGACCCAAAAACAGCGCGGCCAGTATGTAGCTTACTATATTATCAGACATATGTATCCTCCATATTTTTAATGGCAACAGTTAGACCCTTTACAATATCGCTTAAATCCATAGCGGGGGTTTTGCCCTGGTCGGTGGAGTAGGGAACGTGGATGAAGCCTACTTTTGTGTTGCTGTTTTGGAAATGGGCAAGTAAAGTATATAATAAATCGTTGCAGACATAGGCGCCTGCGGAATAGGATACCTGGGCGGGGATGCCTGCGGCGGCAACGGCGGTAGCCATTTTGCGGACAGGCAGGGTAGAAAAATAGGCGTTTTCTCCACCGGGGATAATAGGCGTGTCTTGGGGCTGGAAACCATCGTTATCCGGGATAGAAGCGTGGCGCAGATTGAGCCCCACAAGCTCCGGGGTGATGGCGTTTCTTCCGCCTGCCTGACCGATGCACAGGATGGCGTCGGGGCAAATCTCCTTTGCTTTTGCAATTACTGTTTCGGCCGCTTTGCCGAAAACCACGGAAATCCGCAGTTTTGTCAGGGAATATCCGCCAATTTCTGCAGGCAACTGACAAACAGCATCCCAGGAAGGATTTGTTTCCTCGCCTCCAAAGGGCTCAAAACCGGTTATCAGTAATTTTTTCATAATCACACACTGCTTTCTGTAAATGCTTCAAAATATTTTAAGAAGCGTATCTTGTTAAAAATCATAATTTTATATTCCTCGCCGTTTTTCATCCGGAGTGTGGCAACGGGGAATACGATTTGCTTCCAAGTAACCTCGTCAATTTCATTAAGCGGCAATACCAAATTCCGAAGCTTTTTATCGACTGTCAGCTTGTTGGTTTTATAGGTGAGCGTCTCAGAATCCAGATATAAGCCACCACCCAGCAAGCCCTTGTGGCACAAGCTGCACATAAAAGCCTTTTTCATAGCATTTCCTCCTAAGATTTCCGGGTCTATAACGGTATTATAGCATAGAAACAACTGTTTTTCAATTGTTCCTGAAGCCGTATATTTTTAGGCAGGAATTGGAAGAATAAGCATATCACGTTGAAGGGAGTGGTGTGCTTGTTCAAGCACGAAAAGCAACTATTTCATCCGGTGGCAATCGAACGCCCGAACCCCCAGTATGCGGCGCTTTTACAGGAGCAATTAGGCGGCGGCAACGGAGAACTGAAGGCGGCAATGCAGTATATGTCTCAAAGCTTCCGCATTAAAGATCCCAAAATCAAGGACTTATTTTTGGATATCGCGGCAGAAGAGCTGGGGCATATGGAAATGGTGGCGCAGACCATCAACTTGCTTAACGGCCACGACGTTGGCGCAGACCAGGTTAATGCCGGAGAGATTCAGAGCCACGTAATTTTAGGGCTGAATCCCGGACTTATCAATGCTTCCGGCTATTCCTGGACGGGAGACTATGTAACTGTAACCGGCGACCTGTGCGCTGATCTTTTGAGCAACATCGCATCGGAGCAGCGGGCAAAGGTGGTTTATGAGTATTTGTATCGCCAAATCCACGACAAAAAGGTGCGGGAGACCATTGATTTCCTGCTGAACCGGGAGGAAGCCCACAACCAGATGTTCCGGGATGCCTTTAACGAGGTGCAGAATTCCGGTTCTAATCAGGATTTCGGCACGACGAAGGCGGCAAGAATGTACTTTTCTATGTCCGACCCCGGCCCTAATGCTTTTGCCGGCAATCCCGTAAACCCGCCCCGTTTTTCCTCTTGACAGATGGTGAACAGCCCGCCTTGGTTAAACCGAGGCGGGCTTGCTTTGTTATCACCAACGCAAAAAGGACACCTTGAAAGGTGTCCTTTTGTGTATTTTTAGATAACGATGAAGCTGCAGGAGCCTGCAGGAAGCTTGTACTCGCCTGCGGGAACGGTCTTGCCATCCAGGCAAGGCAGCGCATTGTTTTCGCCAAGAACCAGAGGATTGCCGTTGAGGTACATCACCTTGTTTCTCATATTGCCATTGCCGGAGAGGGTGTAGACAGTAGCCTCCTTGGGCAGAGAAATGGTGGTTTCTTCGGTCAGGGAGTTGTTGATTGCCAGGTAGCAGTAGCCATCCTTGCCGTCCTTGCGGGAGTGGGCGTAAATGTGTGCGCCTTCCTTGCCGGGGTTTTCTGCCTTGTAGCAGGTATTGCCCATCAGCTTGGTCCACAGCAAAACTGCAAAGTAGTTGGGTCTGGGATCAAAGCTGCCGTGCTGCAGGAAGCCATAGTCGGAGGAAGCCAGGGTGTTGTGGAAAATGACGCCATCGGTAATGGTGCAGAAGCTGCCCAGCTCATTGAGGGTTCTCAGGACATCCAGGTAAGTGGAAGCCCAGGTATCACCACCGCCGCCTGCATCACCGGACTCGGTAACCCACATTTCGCCGCCGGGAACGTACAGATCCCGGGCAGGAACGTTCATCATAGCGCAACCGGGGGCAACAGCCAGGTAGGCGTCGGTATGAGCTGCCTCTGCAGGCCAGTGGCCGGTGGGCATTACAGATGCCAGACGCTCGGAAATGCCGTTATAGTAGTGATAGGAGTAAACGTCCATCTTTACCTGATGGCCACGCATAAGATCGTGGACGCTGCCCATGGTCATCATATTGCCAATGCCGGCGCCCATCTTCTTCATCTGCTCATCAGCATTTCCTTCATCGGTCATACCGGTGTTGCAAGGGCCGACGATCAGACACTGGGGATAGTTCTCTCTGACCCAGGCGTTGGCGATGTCCTGGTCGCGGACATAGTCAGCAAAGGTATAGCCCACAGGTGCGCCGGAGATCTGGAGCATATTGGGCTCATTCATAAACTCAAAAGCGTCGATGGTACCACCCAGCTCGTCGGTCAGGGCGAAGAGCTTCTTGATCTGGGTAAGATCAAGGGGACCGCCGTCCTTATGGTCACCTGCGCAGTTGCTTGCAGAAACAAGGAGCTTTGCGTCAATAGCCTTTACAAAGCCAATAATGTTAGCCCACTGCTGGCGGGTCAGCACACTCTGGTAGCCTTCGGGCGCTTTGCCACCGGTAGTGCCGTCAAAGTCATAGTAGGTCTTTGTAGCCCAAGTGCCGGAAACTCTCACCCAAACAGAACCAAGCTCCTTTGCGAGGGAGATCAGCTTCTCGTTGGTGGTATCGATAGGGGGATAGTACTGCATAAGGCCTGCCATAGCGGTGTGGTTAGAGAAACCGCCTTCAATCTTGGGGAATTCCTCTGTACCTGCGATCTGACCCTCGGTGTATGCCTTCCAGAAAGTGCCGCCGGTAACCTCGGTCATCTCTACATTGTAGGACATAACCCGGGGATTGATCGTGCGGATGGCCTGAAGGCCTTCTGTCTTGAGCTCAATAAAATGTGCCATGTCGTTCTCCTTTGTAAGTGTTTTTTGCGGGTTTATCTTTATTTTACAATAAAGGCTTTTCTTTTGCAACTTAAGTTTTCGCGGGATTGTTGCTGCTTTTGTTGTTTTTTTATATTTTTTACGCATTTTTACGGATGAAAACTATAAAAAGACTTCACTTCTCAAAGAGGGTGTGTTATGATAAAAACAGCGACAATCCAATAAACAATTAAGGAGAGTTAGAAAAATGGCAAAAAAGATCGTTCTTGACGAAAATGGCCACCGCAAATTCGGTATGCGCGACAAAGTTTCCTATGCTGCAGGCGACTTTGGCTGCAATATGAGCTTTGCGCTGGCAGGCACCTGGTTTACAACCTTCTGGACCCAGTATATGCACATTGACGAGCTTGTCTTTGCAGCCCTGCTGATCGCCTTTAAGGTATGGGATGCCATCAACGACACCCTGATCGGCGCATTTATGGACGCCTCTACAAAGCAGTATAAAAGAGGCAAGTTTTTAACCTACATATCCTTCGGCTCTTTCCTTTTGGCGGCTGCAGCCTGCCTCTGCTTCCTCCCCGTTCCCAATGCGCCTATGCTCATTAAGTGCATTATTTGTACCATTGGCTATGTGGCTTGGGATGCGGCTTACACCATCGTAAACGTACCTTATGGCTCTATGCTCTCTGTCATTACCGCTGATCCCGGCGAAAGAGCGCAGCTGGGCGCTTGGCGTAATATCGGCGCTATGGTTGCAAGCCTCCCCATCGGCATTATTCTCCCCATTCTTCTGTACGATGAAAACGATAACGTTATCGGCAACAGACTTTTCCCCGTTGCCATCATTCTGGGTGTATTCGCTCTTGCAGCATTCTGGTTTATGATCAAGAATACCGTGCAGAGAGTAGATACAAATGTAAAGACTTCTGGTCAGAAGTTCAATTTCTTCAGATCCATCCTGACCTTTACCAAAAACCGTCCCGCTATTGGCGCAACCCTGATGCCCGTTGCTATGTTCATTGGCACCTACGGCGCAGCCAGCGCTACCACCTCTATGTTCCAGTCCTACTTCCATGAGGCAAGCATGTCCGGTCTTATGACCATCGTCAGCATGCTTCCTATGTTCGTATTTATTCCCTTCATTAAGCCTATCGTTACCAAGTTCGGTAAGAAGGAAGCTGCATCCTTCGGTCTCATTTTCTCTGTGATTGCTTGCGCACTTATGCTGATCGTTCCCATCACCCCCGATATGAACGGTGTGCTGGTTTATATGGCTCTGCAGATCTTCAACGGCTTCGGTATGGGCGTTGGCATGTGTGTTGGCAATGCTATGATGGCCGATGCCATCGACTACAACCAGTGGAAATTCGGCAAACGTGAGGAAGGTATGACCTATGCCATCCACTCCTTCTTCAGAAAGCTGGCACAGGGCGTAGGCCCCTCCGTTGGTCTTGTGCTGATGGTTGCCCTGGGTTACAATGCTGACTTGGGCTCTGCACAGCCGGAAGGCGTTCCCCTGAATATGCGTTACCTCGTTGCTGCGATGTATCTGGTTTCCGCAATTCTTATGTTTGTTGGCACTGCCTTCGTATACAATCTGGATAAGAAGACGCTTGAACAGATGAACGAAGAGCTGGGCAGATAATAAGTGTTTTACAAGAGGGCAGTTACCTGTTTGGTAACTGCCTTCTTACTTGCCTTTTGCGCGGTTGTGTTGTATATTAAAAACAGAAAGGCAGGAGAACAGAAATGGAAACAAAAGCCCAACTTGCCCGCAAGAGTGTATCTCCCGAAATAAATGCCGGATATGCTAAGAAGCTTGCCCGGATGGTCGAATGTAAAACCGTATGGACCCACGACGGTGAAAATACTGCCGAATTTCAGCGTTTTTATGGGGTTATTGATGAGTTGTTTCCCAATATTGCCGCAAAGGCAAAAAAGCTGACCTTTGGCGGCGGTTGTTTTGTCTATGTGATCGAAGGCAAAAACGCCGAAAAGAATATAATGCTGATGTCCCACCACGATGTGGTGGATGGCAGTGAAGATTGGCAGACAGATCCTTTTGTGGCGGTAGAAAAGGATGGCTATCTATACGGCAGAGGCACCATTGACACCAAAACACCCCTCTTCGCCGAATTGCAGGCGGTTGAGGAACTACTGGCGGCGGGCTATGACTTTGAAGGGGTCAATTTGTACATAGGGTCTTCTAACAATGAAGAGGTCTGCGGCGACGGCATGGTGCTTGCCGCCGAGTATTTCCGGAATAAGGGCATCCGTTTCTATGCCGTTGTAGATGAGGGTGGCGCAATTACAGAAGGACAAATTCCCGGCGTAACTTGTAAAAGCGCTGTGGTAGCTGTCCACGAAAAGAGCAGACATCTGTTCCGCTGCAAAGCAGAAATTGCGGCGAAGGGACACGGTGGCTTTGGCGGTCATACGGACAGCGCTATCGAGCGATTGAGCCGTTTTATCGCCGAGGTTAGCGAGAAAAAGAATAAAATCTACAAAGGGAAATTCTATCCCGAGGTCAGAGCAACCTTTGAACGCCACGTGCCATATATGGCCTTTCCTATGAATTTCCTTTTTGGCAATGTGGGAATATTTGCGCCTGTCATTAAGAAAATTATGATGGGGATTCCTGCCGCCAGCGCTATGCTCTCTACCGGACTTTCCTTTACCACAGTAAATGCGGGAGACCTTCGCGATCCCCAGATTCGGGCCAAATCTGCGGAAACGACTATGTTCCTGCGTTGTATCCGGGAAGAGGATTTGTATGCGGGCCTTGAAAAAATCAAGGCAATCGGCGCAAAGTATGGCGTTACCATTGAGGAAATTGAGCGGGATTACTGCACACCTACCGATTTTGAAGGCGCGGCTTACAAAACAGTAGAAGCCTTGCTCCACGAGAATTTCCCGGATGTAGCGGTTGTGCCCTTCCTGCTGACCGCCGGAACGGATGCGAGACGGTTTTCAGATATTGCCGACAATATCCTGCGGTTTGCGCCCATCGACCTGAATAAGAAGCAATTTGCCACCATCCACAATGCAGATGAGCACATCGGCATTACAAATATCGGAGAATGCGTTGTCTTTTATAAAGATCTCATCCGGAAACTATAGGGGGAATGGCGATGAAAGTATTGGTTAGCGCCTGCTTGCTGGGCGAAAATTGCAAGTATGACGGCGGTAATAATTATAATGCGGCTGTTGCCGAATACATCAAGGGCAAAGAGGTTTTTCCTGTTTGCCCGGAGATGATGGCAGGGCTGGGTTGCCCCAGAACCCCCATAGAAATCGTAAACGGCGTCGTGATGGACAGCAAGGGAAACAACGTAGATACTGCCATACGGAGTGCTGTCGCTCGTGCGATGGAGCAGATTGCGAAAGAAGATATTGACTGTGCCATTTTGCA
>JAZOVI010000134.1:0-3464 GCA_045658625.1 Faecousia sp. | reverse complement strand
CTGGTTGAGAAGATCACCAAGGAGAACTGGTTCGAGTTCGACGTTGTTGTTGCTACTCCCGATATGATGGGTGTAGTTGGCCGTCTGGGTAAGGTTCTGGGCCCCAAGGGTTTGATGCCCTCCCCCAAGGCTGGCACTGTTACTCCCAACGTTACCGCTGCTGTTCAGGAAATCAAGGCCGGTAAGGTTGAGTACCGTCTGGACAAGACCAACATTATCCACTGCCCCATCGGCAAGGTTTCCTTCGGCGCTGCAAAGCTGACCGAGAATATGGACACCCTGATGAACGCTGTTGTTAAGGCTAAGCCCGCTGCAGCTAAGGGTCAGTATATCCGCTCCTGCGTCGTTGCTTCCACCATGGGCCCCGGCGTTAAGGTTGCTACTTCCAAGTATATCTAATAAAACATACCCCGATATTTCGGCGGTATAATAAAAAGGTAGGCACAATAGCGCCTACCTTTTTATTATTTAATTTTTATGCGTTTTTTAGGGAATTGCATACTCCCAGCCATAGTAGACGGCAACTACTTTGCCCAGTTTCATCCAGCTTTTTTCCGGGTCCTGATGACCCATCAACAATCCATAATATAAATTATCTTCCAATGCTTCTATACCGATCCGCATATCATTAGCAGCCTCATAGGAGATGTCCGGATAACCGTTCGACCTTAGATATATCCACAAATATGGCCCCGGCAATTTGGACATCTGGATCCCCCATCCGTTAAAGCAGCACACCGTGTAAACAGTTATACCCAACAACAGAACAATCAACAGACATAGCAGTATCCTTTTATGCTTTATAAGAAAGGCTTTCATTTTTATCATCCTCCTTCATAATAAAACGCACACAAGCACAGGTTTTCCCGGCTTATGTGCGTCATTTGGATTTTACTTTTCTATGCTCCAAGTTCCAAAAAGGCGCGCAAAACCGGTCTGTGAAAAGCAAAGAAAACCATTTTGCACACCTCCATTCATAAGAGCTCTATTAAAACTACTTATCGCATAAATATAATATCATATAAGCAAAATATTTGCAATACTTTTTTGAAAGCGCATACCCCAGCGGTAGCATCGGGGTTGTTTTATGCTTGAAAATTTGCCTGATTTATGGTACAATTCCGTTTGGGTGATATTCCTTGAAAAAATTAAAAGAACTGCAATTACTTGCGAAATTTAAGGCGCTTAAAAAATGGAAGAAAATCCTCATTTTTACTGCCTTATTTTTTACTATTTTTATTGGTTGGATAATTTGGGGCAACCTCTCTCTGCAGGTTACAGAATATACCATCACTTCCGACCGCATCCCCGATGACTTTGATAATTTCCGAATTGTGCAGATTTCCGATTTGCACAATGCCCAGTTTGGTGAGGATAATGCCCAATTATTAGAGAAAATCCGCAAGCAAAAACCGGATATTATTGTCATCACCGGCGATTTAGTGGATTCCTACCATCCGAATATGGATGTAGCCCTTTCCTTCGCCCGGCAAGCAACACAAATTGCCCCTGTTTACTATATTACCGGCAATCACGAACACAGACTCGATTATAAGGATATCGGCAAGCAGTTGGAGGATGTGGGTGTTACAGCGCTTTTTAACGAGAGTATTACCCTGACACGGGGAGACGACCAAATCTCCCTGCTGGGAATGTTAGATACATCTTTACGAAAAAATCCAGCCAGAGAAAACACCCTCTCCGACCTGATCCCCACAGATGGCAGCTACACCGTTCTGCTGGCGCACAGACCGGAATGTTTTGATTCTTATGTTCTTTGCGGCGTAGATCTGGCCTTGACCGGGCATGTCCACGGCGGTCAGTTCCGACTCCCCTTTGTCGGTGGGCTCTATGCCCCCGGACAGGGTGCTTTCCCCACGTATGATGCCGGACTTTTTACGGAAGGGCAAACCAATATGATCATATCCCGTGGCGTAGGACCAAGCAGATTCCCCTTCCGGCTTAATAACCGACCGGAAATTGTGGTGGTTACCCTGAAAAACGGCAAATAATCTTGATTTTTCGTAAAATAAGTGTTGACAAAGCGGAATTTACCTGCTATAATCCATCTGTTGCCAAAGACAGCAGGTGGCGAGAGCCGTAAGTCCTGCCGAGGTTGCGTAAATTATAACTATGTAATTTCCGTGTCCTTCTGTCTTTTTGGCAGAAGGACATTTTTTCTTTCGGAGGTGAAATCTCAATGCCCAACGCAAAGGTTCTTGAAAGCAAGAAGGCAGTGGTTGAGGCTCTGACCGGCAAGATCAAGGAAGCTACTTCCGTTGTTTTTGTTGATTACAAGGGTATTACCGTTGCTCAGGACACCGCTCTGCGTAAGCAGTTCCGTGACGCCGGCGTCGAATACACCGTTGTTAAGAATACGCTGACCAATTTCGCAACCAAGGAGCTTGGTTACGATTTCAGCAACATCCTCAACGGCACCACTTCTATGGCCTGCACCACCGGTGATCCCATCGCTCCCGCTCGTATCGTATGCGAGTACGCCAAGAAGAACAAGCTCCCCCTGTCCATCAAGGGCGGTATCGTAGAAGGCTCTGTCCTGTCTGCTGATCAGCTCAATGGCTTCGGTGAACTGCCCGGCAAGGACGCCCTCGTGGCTCAGGTCCTGGGTACCTTCCTGGCTCCCATTTCCAGCCTGGCATTCGTGCTGGATCAAATCCGCATCCAGAAGGATGGCGGCGCTCCTGCAGAAGCTGCAGAAGCTTAATTTCGTAAACACAACTACACTATTACAAACATAATTTAGGAGGAAATTTACAATGGCAAGTGAAAAGATTACTGCCCTGGTTGAAGAGGTAAAGACTCTGACCGTTCTGGAGCTGGCTGAGCTGGTTCACACTCTCGAGGATGTTTTCGGCGTTTCCGCCGCTGCTGCTGCTGTTGCTGCTCCCGCTGCTGCTGCTGTTGAGGTTGAGGAGAAGACTGAGTTCGACGTTATCCTGAAGGACGCTGGCGCTTCCAAGCTGAACGTCATCAAGGTTGTCCGCGCTGCTACCGGCCTGGGCCTGAAGGACGCTAAGGATCTGGTTGACAACTGCCCCAAGACCCTGCAGGAAGCTATCTCCAAGGAAGATGCAGAGAAGCTGGTTGCCGAGCTGAAGGAAGCTGGCGCTACCGCAGAGCTGAAGTAATTTTACTTCATCCTACTGAAGACAACAGCCGCCAGATCAATTTCTGGCGGTTGTTTTTCTTTTCCGTCCCCAGTTCATTCCCATAGGAGGTTTTTATGGAAAAGCTTCAAGTCTTTTTTGCAGAGCTGATTGCCGGCGGCGATTTGGCCCGCTACATTATTTTAGCTGTTATTTTGGCTGCTGTCTGTTACAGTGACAAAGGGCAGGGGAGCGATCCACTGACCGAAATCCGTGCCCAGGCTTTTCAGTACCACCGTCACGGCGTAAATAAAGAGAATGTCGATAGCCGAAGACATGGCGTAGCACAGTGCGGAT
>JAZOVI010000133.1:0-8652 GCA_045658625.1 Faecousia sp. | reverse complement strand
CCGGCTTATCGTCATTGATAATCTCAGCGCCGAACAAACGACGCCATTTTTCCGTATGGGTAGATTTTCCTGTGCCGGGAGGGGCAGAAAATAAATAAGCTTTCCCATCCAGCATAACCGCAGATGCGTGAAACTGGAATCCATCAAACCGCAAAACTTCCATGGCAAACACAGCGCCGGTTCCTATGTATTGCGCAGTATCCAAGTCTTTCAGTTGGGGATATTGCTCTAAAAAACGCCCGCAGTCAAGGGAAAGAACAATATCTACAGGCCCATTCTGCTCTGCACGATAAGGTTCTGCCTGCTGCTTGGTCCGCCCGGAAATATCCATTTGCACTGTAAGGTCAGCAATCCGATACCGGGCCATAAGCATCCTCCAAAATACCGGAACTCTCTCCGGCGATTATTTTACAGCGCCTACTTCCTGCAGCTTCCGGATAAATTTCTCCGTATCTGCCGCAGCCTGCTCCAAAGAAATAGCATACCGCTGCACAAGCACAGCAGCAAGGGTCTCCACAGTCTGCTCAGTAGCCAAAGCATCCCATAAATGGACACCGGAGCCATTGAGTGTAACAATTCCGGCAAATTCTCCCACTGCAGCGCCTACAGGAACAAGCACCTGAGAACCGGCTACCTCCCGCAGCAGAAAATCCTCATTTCTAATCATTTGTAATCTCCGATTTTCCTCGGTTTTTCGGGATTTTTATGATCCCACATGCAAAAAGTATACCATAGACCGCGCTGGAGTGTCAAGCCTATTTTCCCCCATAAAAAGAGCATAAAAAGAGCGTGCAAAAGCACGCTCTTTACAAAATTCCATATCGCTCTGCCAGCATCTTCCGCACCTGTGGAAAGGGTTGCAGTTCTTCTGTTTCGGCTTTCCGGGGGGCAATGTGCTTTTCCATCCACAAAAGGTGATACCACCTGCCAAACTTATAGCCGCAGTCGGACATTTTCCCCACCTGGGTATAGCCCATCCGGGTATGAAAACAAACACTATCCTTCGTCAAGTATTCGTCCTCCCGGTCTACCGATGCCACACAAGCCTCTAATGTGCAGATGTTTTGCAGCAGTAACGCCTTTTCCAGAGCCTCGTACAGCGCGCGACCCACACCCTTGCCCCGGACATCCCTGCGGATATAGATGCTTACCTCCACCGCCCAATCGCAAGCTTTTCTGCGGATCAGCGGATGGGCATAGGCATAGCCCAAAAGCACCCCATCCTCTTCAAAAACCAAATAGGGATGGGTCTGCAAAGTCTCCCGGATACGGCCTGCAAATTCTTCTGGGGTAGGCGCATCGTATTCAAAGGACACAGCGGTATTTTCCACATACCAGCCGTAAATGCCTGCCAAAGCGGCGCTATCGGTTTCTCGTGCAATCCGTATCATATCACATATTGGCCTTAACGACGGAAATCAAAATATCTCCCGCCACTACCCGATCCTCGGGAGCAAAGCCTTCCTCAAAGTTATCAGAATAGAGCACCTGCGCAGAGGGAGGAAACTCCTCATCCCCTGCCCAAACCAGCAGACGGATGCTGTAATCTCCCACAAGGACAAATTCATAGCCTGCATCTCCGTGAGAAACAGGGGCTGCGCCCATTTTCTCCGCAGCCTTGTGGAAAGCATCCACCCGGGTGCCAAAAGTAAAGGCGGCACGGGTCAGCACTCTGCCAGTGTAAGGCTTAATATACAGTTCTCCCCAGGGCATTTCCCGGAAAGTCTTCCAATTACCCAAAAAAGGCACGGTCTTGCCTTCCAGCAGATACCGCAGCAGGAATGTCTGCACCGGCAGAGGTCTGCCAGCAGGCAAAATCTCCACCTCCGGGTGGGAAATGGTATACTCCGTCCCCATCAGGGTAACAGAAAAGCGCTTACCATCCCAAGCAGTATGGGGTAGCCGCCCGGCAATTTCTGCCGGGTCTGCGCTGCGGAATAGGTTTTCATAATAGGAAAACGGTACTTCTTCCTTGTTATTCTCTACTTGCATTTTTATCTCCTTCAAATATATCACACCTATCCCCTCTCCCGGGGAGAGGGTGGCTCGCCGCAGGCGAGTCGGGAGAGGAACGGCGTGCAAAAAGTCTGTAAGATATTTTTAACTTACAGTTTATCTCCCGCGTTCCTCATCCGCCCTTTGGGCACCTTCCCCCCAGGGGAAGGAATTTGCCATTGCATCTATTGCGCTACACACTTCATAAAACTTCCGATTTACTTCCAGGTTGGTAAATCTGAGAACTTGTAATCCCTGTGTTTCTAAGTACTTGGTTCTGACCATATCTTTTTCTATTTCATGTTGCGCAAAGTGCTGACTCCCATCTATCTCAACAACCAGTCGTGCCTGATGGCAGTAAAAATCAACAATGTAATTCCCTATCACATATTGTCTACGAAAACGCAAGGGGTACTTTTTCAAAAACGATGCCAGAGAAGGCTTTCTTCTTTTGTCATTCGTTTTCTTAGTTGTTGAGACAGTCCGGTTAATTCTTTATTTCTCTCCATTACGCTTCCAATGCGCTGGGAAAGAGCGAACTGTTGGTGTGGGGCAGGAAGCAGGCCGCCACAAAAGAGTCCATATAGCCGGGATAGGTAGACAGCTCCAAATAGGTCATATTTGCGCCTACCTCACTGCATTTTGCGCTGGCCTGATCGCTCATTACCATCGCATAGCTGCCAGTGAGTGAGGAATTACCAATATAGCAGAACTTCTCCTGTTCCACATCAGGAAGCATACCGATCCGAATGGAATTTCTCATATCGATACCGGAGCCGATACCGCCGGCAACATAGACCTTGTCGATCATATCCACGGTCATATCCACGCTCTGCAGCAGAATATCGATAGCAGAGAAAATAGCGCCCTTGGCACGGATAAAGTTATCGATGTCCACCTCATTGATGGCGATTTCCCGACCGGTTTCGCTCTCATTTTCCCAAGATAGCACATAGCGGCCCATACCGTGCTCATCCCGCTTCACTCGGTTGCCCTCCCGGACGAACAGACCCTTGGCGTTGATAATGCCGCAGCGGAACAGCTCTGCAATAATATCAATAATGCCCGAACCGCAGATACCAATCGGCTTTTGACCGGGGTCGCCTACGATGGTCAGGGTAGGATTCATTGTTTCTTTGTCAATGACGCAGGCTTCCACCGCACCGTCAGTAGCCCGCATACCGCAGGAAATGTCGCCGCCCTCAAAGGCAGGACCGGCAGAACAAGCGCAGCTCATGAGGAAATCCCGGTTGCCGAATACGATTTCGCCGTTTGTACCCAGGTCGATAAAGAGGCTCATTTCGTCCTTATCCCAGATCATAGAGGCCAGTGTGCCGGCAGTAATATCGCCGCCTACATAAGAGCCGATATTAGGGGCAATCTGCACATCTGCCAAGGGGTTAGCAGGCAGCTTCAGGTCTCCTGCCTTCAACCCCTCCCAGCCAAAGAAGCTGGGGATATAAGGCTCCATACGCACAGGCTCGGCATCCACACCCACAAACAGGTGGTTCATGGTGGTATTTGCCGCCACGCACAGCCGCAGAATGGCATTTGCGGAAATATTTGCGGATTTGCAGAGATTGGCAATAATGGGGTTCAGGGTTTCCTTAATAATGGCATCCTGGAGGTTTTTCTTACCGCCGGGACGCCCCTGCTGGATGATGCGGTTGATTACATCAGCGCCGTAGCGGATCTGACCGTTGCCGGAAGAGCCCTTGGCCATAATGCGGCCGTCTGTCAGGTCAACCAAGACCATGGTAACGGTAGTTGTACCAATATCAATAGCGCAGCCCACGATAGCCGTATCTGCCGGAGCGCACACATCCATACACAGGAAGGTCTCCCCTTTCTTTTCGCCCTTGACGCAGACGGTAAAGTTATTTTCCCGAAGAGTAGAAGCTAACTTCTTCATCACAAAGAAAGGCACATCCACCTTTTCTACACCAATAGCTGCCTGGATTGCCCAAATAAAGCGCTCCACATCGGGCATTGTATCGTCCAAAGTAGGCTCAGCCATCTCTACCACGCAAGACAGGAAGTTATTTTCAAAAGCAATGCCGCCGGCAGTCATTTCTGCCTTGGCATCCTCAAAAATAGCGATTTCCTTAGGACTGGACAGGTCTGCGGTCTTCATCCGGGACTGGTAAGCACTGGCAATATCCGGCACAAACACGGTACAATCGGTAAGTACTTTGCAGTTGCAGGACAGCCGCCAACCGGCCTCATACTCCTCATCACTAATATGGCGGGAGGGGAAAGTTTCCAAACTACCTTCCATCAGCTTCACCCGGCACTTGCCGCAAGAGCCGTTACCGGAGCAAGGCGCATCAATGGCCACATTCGCTCTTCTTGCCAGCTCCAAAAGATTATCGCCTACTTGGCAGGCAATATTAACTTCATTTCCGCCTTCAATCTGAAAAATCACATTGGGCATACCCAAAAACCTCACTTTTCCATACTTTTCTGCATATCACTATACCACAACTCTCCCCTCTTGTCTACCGACAAAAACAAAGGGCTGACAAAAGTCAGCCCTCTTATTATTAAATATTCAGTAGCAGCGCCCAGGCGAGGCCATAATAGCTCAGCACCGCCACCAAGTCATTGATGGTGGTAATCAGCGGGCCGGAGGCAACCGCCGGGTCAACCCCCAAGCGGTACAAGCCGATAGGAATTGCCGCGCCGGTCAGGCCGGAAATCGCCATGGCAAAGCACATTGCAAGACCTACGCACCCTGCCGCAGACAGCACAAAACCCACACTGTAAGATCCAAAAACAAACAGGTAAGCGCTGACAATCACAAAAGAAATCGCTCCCAGTACCAGTCCATTAAACAGGGCGATCCGAATTTCCTTCAGGATCGTCAGAATTTGCTCTTTGCCGCTGTTTTCTTCATTGCTGCCCAGAGTCCTGACAGTAACTGCAAGGGACTGAGTGCCCACATTGCCCGCCATACCCAAAATCAAAGACTGGAAAGAAACGATCATCGGCAGCGCATCTACCACGCCCTCAAAAATGCCTACCACCGCAGAGACCACAAGACCCATAAACAGCAGGGCAATCAGCCAAGGCACACGCTTTTTCATACTCTGGAAAAGGGTTTCATCCGGCTCTTCCTCTGCGCGCAAACCAGCCAGCTTTGCGTAATCGTCGCCAAGCTCTTCGTCCACCAGTTCGATAATATCCGTAGAGGTAATAACGCCCAAAAGGGTCTTATCTTTGGAGGAAATAACCGGGATCAGGTTTTCGGAATAGCTACGAAGCCGCTCGATATTCTCAGAAATAATGTCCTTATCGTAAACGAAGGGGAAGGTGTTGTAAATCAGTGTTTCCAACTCCACATTGCTTCTTGCCACGATCAGGTCTTTCAGGTCAATCGCGCCGTAGAAAGAATCATCCTCGTTAAGGACGAAAATGGTATAGATATTGTCGTTTTCCGCAGCCTCTTCCACCAAGGCTTTCATCGTTTCCTTGATAGTGAAATTCCGCTTGACCACAATAAAATTGGTGCTCATTCGGCTACCGAACTCATCGTCTTCGTAGGAAGCGATCAATTCGATGTCCTCTTTGATTTCCTCGTCTTCGATGAGTTCCAGAACTTCATTTCTGGCCTCCTCATCCATCTCTTCCAGGGCTT
The DNA here is from genome assembly GCA_045658625.1 of Faecousia sp. GTDB lineage: Bacteria > Bacillota > Clostridia > Oscillospirales > Oscillospiraceae > Faecousia. The sequence continues at coordinate 3,020 of JAZOVI010000133.1, read as the reverse complement.
CTACTGCATCGTCGGCATCCATCTGCTCGATGATGTCAGCCGCTTCCTCCGCATCCAGTTCGGAAAGGTACTCGCCCGCATCGTCCAGGTAGGAGACGATCTCCGATATGCCCTCGCTGCCGAGAATTTGTCGCAGCCATTCCTGTTCTTCAAAGGTCAGTTCCTCAAAAACGCTTGCAATGTCGTTTTCGTGGTATTCCTGGAGCTGCTCCTTAATCTCAACAGGACCAAGCGCACTTCGGATGATACCGAGAATTTGGGCGCTATAATCTTGTTTTTCCAAAAGAATCTTTTCTTCTTCCATCGGTATCCTCCTCTCCGTCAATCCTATTTACTATTATAACCACAGAAACGCTCCTTGTCTATAAATTTTTCCAAATAAAAACCGCACCACGGAAAACCGTGGTGCGGTTTGGGGTTATTTCTCAATTATGCCAGAGGCTCCATACCCAGAACAGGGTGGCCCTTCTCGGTCAGCCAAGCAATCAGCTCTTCTGCATCGCAGGTAACAGTCTCATCAGCTACCATATCGGTAAAGTTCTCGATGCCATACAGCACGAAGGCGGTCTTGTTCAGCCGCTCTGCCACATCGTCCTTCAGCTCCTTGGGCATCCATACGATACGCTCAATACCGCCTTCTGCGTACAAGAACTTCTTGGAGGAGATGAAGTGCCGGCCGTGCCCCATAAAGCCAGGTGTCTGGACACCACCGCCGGTGCAGGAAGCCAGCTCGCCGAAGGTCATACCGGCAGGGGTCATACCCTTAAACTCACGGTTGACAACGATCACGCCGCTGCTGACAGGCTCGATGCCGCAAATGCACTCGAAGCAGCCGCAGCTCGTCATAGGATCTTCCAAAATGGAGTAGAGGGTAACATTCTCTACTGCGCCGTGGGTAGCATCGGAAATAGCCTTGTTGACAGATTCGAAGCGACCGGTGCGCTCGTCCAGCAGACCTTCCTTGAAGATGGGCTGGCAAGGACCGTTGGGATCCAGCTCGTTGGTTGCCTTAGCATCCAGCCAGGAAACTGCGCCGCAGAGACCCAAACGCTCGGGGGTAACCACGCAGCAGTGGGCAGGTGCAAAGGACTGGCAGAGAATACAGGTGTAGTAACGGTCAACAGCCTCGTCGGTCATAGAAGCAAGGCGGTCATCACGCTGTGCGTAACGGGGCATTGCAATCTCATCGCGGAATTCGGCAGCCTTGACAGGGTCGGTGATCAGGGTGATCTGGCACTTGTCAACAACGGCGTCGAACTCGTCCATAATCATTACATACAGAACCTCAGCAAAATCCTTCAGCCGCAGACCGGCATTAAAAGCATTGTTGCTTACACGGACACGGACCTGGTTGCGCTGACCGGTGTGCATAACGCCTTCCATATAGTTAAACCAAGCGTGGAATTTCCGCTCGATAACGGACTCAAAGTCCAGCTGCATCTTCTTACCGGCAACCTCAACGAAGGTAGCCAGAGCCAGCTCGGAAGCGCCATCCAGGTCAGGACCGATAACGGTGATCTTGTGATCTTCCACTTCGTCCAGCTCCCGCATAACCACCAACTCAGCAGTGGGGTTTTTGCCAGAGTAGAACTCGTTGTGCATATCGCTCTTACGGATGATTTCACCCTCAAAAGCAGCGGCAAAGGCTACGGGAATGGGCAGCTCTTTGACCTTGATCTTGATGTTGCGCAGCTCCAAAGACTTCTTAACAGTTTCTGCGTGATCGCAAACGGACTCCAGAGCGCCGGGAACCTGATTTTCACCCAGGTCAATGTCGACAACTACAGGGAAGCCCAGAGCGATTGCGCCGGCACCGGCAGAAACTACAACAGCGTCGATTGCGCCGAAGGTGTTAACAAATGCAGGTACGCGCTCCTTGGTGTAAGCCAAGAGACCTGCCAGGTCGCCGGGCTGAACGTTACCGAAAATCAGAGCTGCACGGACAGCAACGGTAACAACGTGGATAACGCTGGTTACATCGTGGCCCAGGGGGATAACACGGAACTCAAGGCCCATCTTTACGCCGCCCTCGGCGCACTGCTCGATAACGTCGCCCACCATAAAGGTCATAATGCCCTTACTCTGGTAGTCCTTAACGACGTTTACAACGTCCTCAGCATTGTCAGCCTTACCCAGCACAACAGCAACACCGGGGATATCGCCGGTAACCAGCGGCACGCCCAGAGAGCGGATGATGGGGTCGGGCACGAAGCCGATGCCGGAATCGTTTGCGTAAGGCTCTGCGTTATCTACCCACTTGAGACCCTCCAGGATTTCTGCGCCAACAGCGGTGGCAAGGCCAGCATTCAGCGCCTGACCCAGATCTTCCTGATTAGTAATCAGGCTCTTAAGTACACCCACACAGGGAACAAGGTCGCCCAGGGTCTTTACCTTTACGCCGGTAGCGGCATAAATGGTGGGGAAAAAGTATGCGGTATCGGGGAATGCGATGGCCTTGTCAGCGCCATACTTAGCAATGGCATCGTTGACAGCGCCCTCGGTCAGGCCGGCAACGGCATTGCTGCCGCCATAAATCAGATCGGTTAATACACTCATAGTAAGTTCCTCCTGATAAAGTTAATTTATATAGAGCCTATTTAGGCTGGATATACGAAGTTATGAATCCCCCTCCGGGGGATATAAAAAGTGCATAATGGCCGGGAGGGAGTCTTCCCTCCCGGCCATAAAATGCGGGAAAAATTTCTGCTTACAGATCCAGGTAGGAATCGGAGTACAGAACGTGATTCTTGAAGATGTCGCAGGACTTGATGGTCTCCATCAGGCGGCGATCGTTGGGGTTAACGATAGCGGAGGTCAGACCCTGCATCATGCACATTGCGATCAGAGCGGAGTCCATGATGGGACGGACGTTCTTGGGAGCGCCGTTAGAGTTGTTGGACAGACCGCCGGTGGACTTCAGGCCCTTCTCGGAGAACATCCGGATGGCTTCCAGAACTTCCATCTGCTTGTCCTGCATACCCTTAACAACCAGGAACAGGGGGTCGAACCACAGGTCGGTA
>JAZOVI010000132.1:0-3176 GCA_045658625.1 Faecousia sp. | reverse complement strand
CTGCAAGGGTTGTGGCTCCCGTCAGCGCGCTGATCAGTTGATTTCCGCTTCCGAGTCCGGCAAGAGCGTCAATGTGGATGCTATGGACACCAAGGAAATGAACGCTTTTATCGAAGAGCATGAGGATGTAGTTTGCCCCGTCTGTGGCAAGCACCACTTTACCTCTATCCGTAACTTCAACCTGATGTTCCAGACCAAGATCGGCGTTACTGAGGACTCCTCTTCTGTTGCCTACCTGCGTCCGGAAACTGCACAGGGCATTTTCGTTAACTTTGATAACATCCAGCGTACCACCCGCAAGAAGCTGCCTTTCGGTGTTTGCCAGGTAGGTAAGGCTTTCCGTAATGAGATCACCCCCGGTAACTTTACTTTCCGTACCCGTGAGTTTGAGCAGATGGAGTGCGAGTTCTTCTGCCAGCCCGGTACTGACTTGGAGTGGTTTGCTTACTGGAAGGATTTTTGCAAGAATTGGTTGATTTCTTTAGGTATTAAGGAAGAGTCTATGCGTCTGCGCGACCACGATCCCGCAGAGCTGGCTTTCTACTCCCGGGCTACTACCGATATTGAATACCAGTTCCCCTTTGGCAGTGGCTGGGGCGAACTGTGGGGTATTGCTGACCGTACCGACTATGACCTGGGCCGCCATCAGGAGGCATCCGGCAAGAAGCTTACCTACTTCGATCAGGAGCGTAACGAGCATTACATCCCCTATGTTATCGAGCCTTCTCTGGGCTGCGACCGTGTGGCGCTGGCCTTCCTGTGTGAGGCCTACGACGAAGAAGTTGTCGGCCAGGATAAGAATGGCAAGGACGATGTGCGTACTGTGTTGCGCCTGCACCCGGCTTTGGCTCCCTTCAAGGCTGCTATCCTGCCCCTTTCCAAGAAGCTTTCTCCCAAGGCGGAGGAAATCTACAAGGAACTGCGTAAGTACTTTATGGTGGACTTTGACGATGCCGGTTCTATCGGTAAGCGTTACCGCCGTGAGGGTGGAATCGGCACACCTCTGTGTATCACTGTGGACTTCCAAACTGTGGGCGATGAGAACACCCCTGCAGACGATTGCGTTACCGTCCGTGACCGGGATACTATGGAGCAGGTACGTATTCCCGTCAGCGAACTGAGAAACTATATCGAAAAGAAATGTGAATTCTAAGGAGTGGATCCTATGCGAACCTTCGGTAAAGCCAACAAGCTGGAGAATGTGCTCTATGACGTACGCGGCCCTGTCTTGGAAGAAGCGACACGGATGGAAGAGCGGGGCTTGCGGATTCTGAAACTGAATATCGGAAACCCTGCGCCCTTCGGCTTCAATGCGCCGGAAGAGGTTATCCAGGATATGCGGGATAACATCGTAAATTCTCAGGGTTATTCTGACTCTCGGGGCATTTTTGCGGCCCGGAAGGCCATTATGCAGTACGCCCAGATCAAAAAGATCCCAGGCGTTACTATGAAGGATATTTACACCGGCAATGGCGCCAGTGAGCTGATCCAGCTTTCTCTTCATGCGCTACTGAATGACGGGGATGAAGTCCTCGTCCCGTCTCCCGACTATCCGCTATGGACAGCTTGCGTAAACTTGGCCGGTGGTAAGGCGGTCCATTATATCTGCGACGAGCAGTCTGAATGGTATCCGGACATTAAGGATATCGAAAGCAAGATCACACCGAAAACAAAGGCGTTGGTTATTATCAATCCCAATAACCCCACCGGCGCACTGTACCCCCGGGAAATTTTGGAGCAGCTGGTGAATATAGCACGGCGGCATGAACTGGTTTTGTTCTCTGATGAAATGTATGACCGCCTTGTTATGGACGGCTTGGCGCATATTTCTACGGCCTCTTTGGCGCCGGACCTGTTTTGCGTTACCTTCAGCGGACTTAGCAAATCCCATATGGCTTGCGGCTTCCGTGTAGGTTGGATGATACTCTCCGGCAATAAGGAGATTGCGAAGGATTATATGGCGGGTATTAATATGCTTTCCAATATGCGTCTTTGCTCCAATGTTCCCGGCCAGTCCATTATCCAGACAGCACTGGGTGGCTATCAAAGTGTAAATGAGTATATTGTCCCTGGTGGACGCATCTATGAACAGAGAGAGTTTGTTTATAAGGCACTTAACGACATCCCTGGTATTTCTGTGGTGAAGCCGAAAGCGACTTTCTATGCATTCCCGAAGTTGGATATCAAGAAGTTTAATATTCTGGACGACCAGCAATTTGCGTTGGATTTCCTGCGAGAGAAGCGGGTGCTGATTGTTCCGGGCAGCGGTTTTAACTGGAAAGAACCGGACCATTTCCGAGTGGTGTATCTGCCGCAGATTGAGGTCTTGGAGGATGCCTGTGAAAGCCTGAAAGATTTCCTCTCCACCTATAAACAGAGATAATTATTGACAGCACCTGCAAAAAAGCGGGTGCTGTTATAATATTTAATGTATAAAGACATCGTTTTCTGCCCATAATTTTGGAAAAGGAGGCGGTAATATGAAAGTACGGGATCTTATGACAACGCCGGCCATCGGCATCCACCCGGATGAAAGTGTGGAAGTGGCGGCGCGGAAGCTGACAAATCACAATGTGGGCGTTCTGCCGGTGTGCGGAGACAAAGGACAGCTTTACGGTATGGTTACGGATCGTGATATCGTAACCCGTTGTCTGGCGGCAAACAAATTACCAAAGGACACGAAGGTTCGGGATGTAATGACCGGGCAGGTGCTGACAGTAGATCCGGATATGGATGCCGGTGTGGCTGCCCATCTTATGGGGCGGCAGCAGATCCGCAGACTTCCTGTGGTTCAGGAAGGGAAACTATGCGGGATGTTTACGCTGGGGGATTTGGCGCGCTCAGAAGAGGGCGTAATGGATGCTGCGGACGCATTGAGCGATATTTCACAGAATATTTCCTCTCGGTAGACGGGGCTGAGATGCGGTATTTTGTGGTGTAAATTACTCACAAATACAACATTTTGATGTGCCAAAAAAACAACAAAAATTCGCTTAAATTTTTCAAAAAAAGCTATTGACAAAAGGCTTTTTCAATGGTATCATATGCAAGCTGTCCGATGAACGAGCGCGAGCTTCGGGAGGGTAGCGGATGTACCTTGTAAATTGAATAACGCAAAGACGAACAAAACACCTTGAACAACAAACAAATGGATTGTTTAAGCGTAAGCGAAAAAG
>JAZOVI010000131.1:0-7144 GCA_045658625.1 Faecousia sp. | reverse complement strand
CACGAACTGATGACCCCCCGGTTCAAAGCAGAAAAAAATATTCGGGAAATTCTATCAACAGACGCCACCGCACCTTAATAATTGACAATTGAAGTGCTTGCTTTAACTAAAAGTCTACACTCTGCCAAAAGCCTCCCCTGTGTAAGGGGAGGTGGGCAAAATCTTTGATTTTGCTCGGAGGGGTTGTAATGTAACGACAAATGACAATCCCTCAGTCGCGCTGTTCGCGCGCCAGCTCCCTTTACACAAGGGAGCCTTACGAAAAATTATCTCGACAGAAAATAGCGGCAGCTGACTCGTTCGGCTGCCGCATTTTTTTATACCAAGCACAAAAGGGGGGAAAGGACAGGTGTAGGGGCGTATTCGGGGAGGAAACCGGGTCAGTGAACCGACGGAAAATGTGTGCCTGTCCGGCTATAATACTCTCAACCGAAAGGGGGAGAAAATGTGGTAGTTTACCTGGATATTCTGCTAATTCTAAACTTTTTTGTAGATTTCTTTCTCCTTTTAGGAACAAACCGATTGTCGGGTTACCCCCCATCTCCCCACCGGGCAGCGCTGTCTGCCGTTCTTGGCGCAGCCTATAGCGGTGCCTGCCTGATTCCTGGCTTTTCCTTCTTGGGAAACACCTTGTGGCGGACGGTGAGCTTGGGGATGATGGGGGTCATCGCCTTTGGCTTCCGAAAAAGCGCCATTCGCCGATGCATCCTATTTTACCTCCTTTCCATGGCGCTGGGTGGGGTAGCTTTGGGTTTGGAAAACGGCGGCGCATTGTCCTTGATTGCCGCATCTGGCGGCGTGGCGGCATTGTGCATTTTCGGCTTCCGGGGGAAAGTGGGAAAACAGTTTGTGCCGGTGGAGCTTAACTATGGGGAAAACCGCCTTTCTCTTACCGCTCTCCGGGATACGGGCAACAGTCTCCGTGATCCTCTCACCGGGCAATCGGTACTGATTATCGGCCCGGAAGCGGCAGAAAACCTTACAGGACTGACCCGGGAGCAACTACAAGACCCGGCTTCTGCCATTTCGGTACTGCCGGGGTTGTGCCTTGTGCCTTATCGCGCGGTGGGAAAACATGGGGGACTACTGCTGGCAATGCGACTTAAAAATGTGAAAATCGGCTCTTATACGGGGAAATGTACCGTAGCATTCGCCCCGGAGGGCTTGGGAGGAAACGGGGAATATCAGGCGCTTACAGGAGGGAGCATATGATGGAAAAACTCATTGCGTTTTTGGTGAAAATCGGCTTTATCCAGCCCGCGGCGGTGTACTACATCAGCGGCGCGGACATTCTGCCACCGCCGCTGAAGGGCAGCGAGGAACAGGATGCTCTGGAAAGTTTAGAGCAGGGGAATGAGGGAGCAAGGGACTTACTGGTGGAGCATAATCTCCGCTTGGTGGTCTTTATTGCCCGGCGTTTTGAAAATACCGGGGTGAATTTGGAGGATCTTATTTCCATCGGCACCATTGGGCTTATCAAAGCCGTTGGTACATACCGCCGGGATAAAAATATCCGCCTTGCCACCTACGCCTCCCGGTGCATTGAAAACGAAATCTTAATGCACATCCGGAAAATCTCCGTCCAGAAAACGGAAATCTCTTTGGATGAGCCCATCAATATGGATTACGATGGCAATGAGTTGCTTCTTTCCGATGTGCTGGGTACAGAGGAGGATATGATTTTGCGCCCTATGGAGGATGCGGTAGATCTGCTTCTTTTGCGCCGGGCGGTGGGTGCATTGCCCGCCCGGGAGAAGGAAATCGTTACCCTTCGGTTCGGTTTGCAGGGCTGCCAGGAACTGACCCAAAAGGAGGTCGCCATCAAGTTAGGTATCTCACAATCTTACATTTCCCGGCTGGAAAAGCGGATAATGGGCCGTTTACGGAAGGAAATTCTTCGGCAAACCAGTATAAGTGCTTGCTAAATTCCAACCGCTATGGTATAATCGATACGGAAATATATCGATAATAAATCGTATCGAAAGGAAATTTCTATCAATGGAGAGAAAAGAAATATCCAAAGCCGTGCTTCGGCGGCTTCCCGGCTACCTGGCATTTTTGAAGGGATTGGACGTGCAGTATATTTCTGCTACTGCGATCGCTAATGCCCTGAATATGGGCGAGGTGCAGGTCCGTAAAGATTTGGCTGCGGTTTCCGATGGCGGTCGTCCGAAAGTGGGCTATGAGCGTGTTGGTTTGATGGAGGATATCAGCCGGTTTTTGGGTTACGACAATACCACCGATGCCATTTTGATCGGCGCAGGCAAGTTAGGTCAGGCTCTTTTGGGCTACAGCGGCTTCGATGCCTATGGCCTGAATATTTTGGCAGCCTTTGATACTGCGCCTGCTGTTTCCCAAACAGAGGGCAAGCCGATTTTGCCGATCTCCGAATTGGAAAAATTCTGCAAGACCCATAATGTGCTGATGGGCATTATCACCGTTCCCACGGATGCCGCCCAAGAGGCCTGCGACCAGCTGATTGCCTGCGGCATTAAGGCGGTGTGGAACTTTGCCCCTGTCCATTTGGAAGTGCCTGTCAATATTTTGGTGCAAAACGAAAATATGGCTACCTCCCTGGCGGTCCTTTCCATGCACCTCCAGGCTCAGATAAAGAAATAAGAAAAGCCGCCCGATCGGGCGGCTTTTTTGCAATTACAGCGCTTCCAGCTTGCTTTCTGCCATTTTCAGCAGCTGGCGGACTTTCAGATGTTGAGGACATTTCTCCTCGCACATACCGCAGTCTATACAATCTATGGAGGTAGCGCCGGGTTCTTTTTCGTTATTCACATAGCCCAAATATGTCTTTTTTGCCAGGTCGTGAAGCTCGTAGACATTGTGGTAAGTGTATGCCTGGAAGATTTTGGGGATGTGAATTCCCTTGGGGCAGGGCTGGCAATAACCGCAGCCGGTGCAGTACAGCTCAGAAAACTTTTTCAAATTTTCCAGGGACTGACCCACATTTTTCCACTGTTCCTCACTCATAGGCTCTTCCAGGGAAGCAATGGCTGCATTCTGCTCTACCATAGTGGTATTTTGCATGCCGGACAGGGCGCAGCAAACGTCCTTGTTACCCAACACAAACCGCAGCGCCAGCTCGTATGTATGGAGATTGCCGCTGCCCAGTTTTTGGGAAAGCTCCGTAGGTGCTGCCAGCCGACCGCCGCCAACAGGTCCCATAACCACAACGCCTAAGCCCTTTTGGGCGGCATAGTGGATCATTTCCTCGTTGGCGCGATCCAAAAGGTTATACTGCAACAGCACCGTTTCCAAACCTTCGCCATTGTCAATAATGTGCTTCAGCGCCTCGGGAGTATCGTGGAAAGAGAAGGAAATGTGGCGGATTTTGCCTTTTTTCTTCAGTTCTTTAGCCCGTTCGATTAGACCCAAAGGCAGGATGACCTCGTCAAAAACCTTTTGGTTAATGGCCCAGAAATGGTAGAAGTCCACATAGGATGTACCCAATTTTTCAAGGCTCTTATCCAGCATAGCTTCATAATCATCGGCGCTGTGGACATCGCTCATAGGACATTTGGTGGAGATATATACCTTGTCCCGGATAGGGGCCAATGCCTTGCCGATGGCAATTTCGCTGTTTTGATGGCAGTAGTAAAAGGCGGTGTCGAAATAATTAACGCCTAAATCGTATGCCCGCATCAGCATCTCGGTGGTTTTTTCCTGATCCACAAACCAGTTACCGTTTTCGTCCTCATATTCAGGCAGACGCATACAGCCAAAGCCCAAAGCGGAGATTTGAACGCCGGTATTTCCGTGTTTTCTGTATTGCATAGTAACACCTCATTTCTGTTTTCTACCAGTATAGCATAAGTTACAATTTGTTTCAATGCCAAAATACAATAGCGCTACCATTCATAATTTTCCATTGCATCCTCCCTTTGTCTGTTGTATAATAACCCCAAGAAAGAGAGCGTGAGCAAAATGAAAAAGAGAATTTTTACATTGGCGCTATGCCTGTGCCTTTTATGTGCCCTCCTACCTACAACCACCAGGGCAGAGGATATCGTTGTGGACGTAGATAAAAACACCGTTCTATCCGGTCTTTTTGAGGCGGATATCGCTACTATCCGGGAAGCTCTGGATGCGAGAATTATCACCAGCCGGGAGCTAACCCAGTATTACTTAGACCGCATTGCTACATACGATAAGCCCTATAATTGCTTCATCACCATCTGCGCCGATGCCCTCCAGCAGGCCGATACCCGGGACAGGGAGCTAAAAGAGGGAAAGAAAGTCGGCCCGCTTCACGGCATCCCCATTGTAGTAAAGGATAACATTGACGTTGCCGGTGTCCACACCACCAACGGCCACAAAAAGCAGGATAGTCAAATCGCCAAAGACAACGCCGAGGCTGTACAAAAGCTCATCGACGCCGGCGCAGTTATTTTAGCAAAGGCCAATATGAGTATGGATGCCCGCAGCGCCTACTGGTCCAAAAGCGACGCCGCTGGTGAAGTGAAAAATGCCTACAATACGCTTTATTCTCCCGGCGGCTCGTCTGCAGGCTCTGCCGTATCGGTTTCCCTGAATTTTGCCGCTGCTTCCCTGGGAACGGACACCAATTCCTCCCTCCGCATCCCAGCAGCCCTGGCCGGCTGCTTTGCGCTGCGTCCTACCTTTGACCTGATCTCTCGGGAGGGTGTTACCAAATTAAATGGCGCAAGAGATACCGTCGGCGCCATCACCCGTACCGCCCAAGACCTTGCCCTTATGATGGATGTGCTCACCGGCGGGGAATATAATTACTTAGAAAACCGCAACAAAGATGTTCTCAAGGGTCTGCGCCTGGGCATCGTCAAGGAGCTGACCTATCCTACCACCCTGGACAGCTACCGCACCGAGAAAAACATTGACGATGAGGTAATGGCGGTCTTTGCCCGGGCGGTAGAGGAGCTAAAAGATATGGGCGCTGAGGTGGTGGAAATTTCCTTTGCCAATATTTACTCCCTGGCGGGAAAAGCCACCAACCAAACAGGTATGGAGAATATGTATGAGGCCTACTTAAAGATTTTGGAAAAGAACAATGTCTCCGCCCTGATTTATCCTACTTATCTCTCCACACCCTTAAAAACCGGCCGGGATGAAAACGGCGTATTTTGGAACATTTTTGATGACAAACAGCAGGTATTTATCAATAACTGCCGTACTCTTTCTTCCTGCGCAAAACTTCCGGAAATTACCATTCCCATCGGTCATCACTCCGGCGGCCCTGGTATCGGACTGGAAATTGCCGCCCCCCGGAACGCCGAGCAATTCCTTTTGGACATCGCAATGGCCTACGCAGAATCCTACGATTATCGTGTAGCCCCCACCGGCGCGCCGGACGACTATGCAGAAGCCTCTAAGGGTTCTCTGCGGAACGTGCTGGATGATTATTACGCCCGTTTGGCAGAAGCCAACAAACCCCCTGTACAAGAACCGCCCTGCCAGCCCCCTGTGTCGGACGCACCGGAAAACCCGGAGAGAGACACCATTGACCTTTCGGATGCCGTAATCCTTATATCTGTCTCCTCGGTGAGCATCACCACAATTCTTGCCTCCCGCCGCCGCAGACGGCAAGAGGAAGAAGAGAAAGAAGAATTGACAATTGAGAGTTGATAATGATCCGCACCAAAGCCTCCCTTGTGTAAAGGGAGGTGGCTGCCCGTAGGGCAGACGGAGGGATTGTTACCTATCGAAATGATACAAAAAAGCCACCCAATCGGGTGGCTTTTTGACGTATTATTTTCCGGGCTTGAAGCTGTCCTTCAGGCTGACGCTGCGGTTAAATACCAGATGGTCGGGAGAGGAATCCTTGCTGTCGGGGCAGAAGTAGCCCAAACGCATGAACTGATAAGAGGCAGGCGCTTTGGCGTTTTTGAGGCTCTGCTCTACCTTACAGCCGGTGAGAACCTCCAAAGAATTGGGGTTCAGGCAAGCAAGGAAATCCTTGCCGGCGGCATCGGGATCGGGATCGTCAAAGAGGTTGGCGTACTGACGCACCTCGGCATCCAGACAAGTCTCGGCATCCACCCAGTGGATGGTTGCGCCCTTGATCTTCCCTCCGTCGGCAGGATCGCCGCCGCGGGAGACGGGATCGTAGGTGGCAAGAACTTCGGTAACGTTGCCGTTTTCGTCGGTAACGCAGCCAGTGCAGGAGATCACATACGCACCCTTCAAGCGGCACTCAGGACCGCCGGGGAAGAGGCGCTTATACTTAGGCACGGGTTCTGCCAGGAAATCATCAGCCTCGATCCACAGATTCCGGGAGAAGGTGATGGTACGAGTGCCGGCCTCGGGATCGTTGGGGTTGTTCTCCACTTCAAAGGTCTCGCTTTGACCCTCGGGATAGTTGGTGATGGTCAGCTTCACAGGCTTCAGCACCGCCATCACACGCTGAGCGGTCTCGTTGAGATCCTCACGGAGGCAGTACTCCAGGAAGCCGTACTCAATGGTGTTGGGGCTCTTGGCAACGCCAACCCGGTCGCAGAAATTACGGATGGAAGCGGGGGTGTAGCCACGGCGGCGGAGACCGCAGAGGGTAGGCATCCGGGGATCATCCCAGCCGGAAACATAGCCGTTTTCTACCAGCGCTCTCAGCTTCCGCTTAGAAAGCACAGTGTGGTCGATACCCAGTCGAGCAAACTCAATCTGCCGGGGAGTATGGGGTACGGAAACGTTCTCCACAACCCAGTTATAGAGCGGTCTGTGGTTCTCAAATTCCAGAGAACACAGGGAGTGGGTAATGCCCTCCAGGGCGTCCTGAATGGGGTGAGCAAAGTCGTACATGGGGTAGATGCACCACTTGTCGCCCTGGCGGTGGTGATGCATGTGGCGGATGCGGTAAATTACCGGGTCGCGCATATTGAAGTTGCCGGAAGCCAGGTCAATCTTGGCACGCAGAGTGTACTTGTTGTCCTCGAATTCGCCATTGCGCATCCGTGCAAACAGGTCAAGGCTCTCCTCAATGGGACGATCCCGGAAGGGGGAGACAGCGGGGGTGTTCAAATCGCCACGCATTTCCTTTGCCTGGTCGGGAGTCAGCTCGCACACATAGGCAAGACCCTTCTTAATCAGCTCAACGGCGTACGCATAGTCCTTCTCAAAGTAGTCGGAACCATAGTAAAACCGGTCGCCCCAGTCAAAGCCA
>JAZOVI010000130.1:0-3826 GCA_045658625.1 Faecousia sp. | reverse complement strand
AAGAGCAATCTTTTCCTCGTCTGTCAGCAGGCAGGTCTCAATAATGACCTTCAGGAGCTTGCCGTTGCAAGCTTCTTTAATGGCAGCGATTTCCTCGGTGATCTCTGCCCACTTGCCATCCTTGGCCCAGCCAATGTTGATAACCATATCCACTTCGTCTGCGCCGTTTGCTACAGCATCGGAAGCCATAAAGCATTTGGCGGCGGTGGTGGCATAGCCGTTGGGGAAGCCAATAACGGTACAAATAGCTAATTTGTCGCCTACATATTCCTTAGCAGGCTTAACATAAGCGGCAGGAATACAGACGGAGGCGGTATGGTATTTCATACCATCATCGCAAATGGCCTGAATTTCGGCCCAAGTGGCGGTTTGACCCAGCAGGGTGTGATCACATTTTTTGAGGATTTCGGAAAGTTCCATAAGAAAAACTCCTTTCAGTTTTTTCTTATTATAACAGAAAGGGAAGGAATATGCAACAAGGAGCGGGGGAAAGGAAGCAGTTTCCCCTTGCTTTTTTCTGCAAATTTACTATAATAGTGTCAGAAAGAGTCGAAAAGGGGTGAAAATATGGGTGGAAATCCATCTTCCTACAGAGGTTGCCTGTTAGGTCTTGCGGTGGGCGATGCTATGGGCTACACGGTCAATGACAAGACCTGGGCGGAAATAAAAGAAGATTACGGCCCGAACGGTCTTTTGGGATATGATTTGGTCAACGGCTGCGCCGAGGTTACGGCCTATACCCATCTTGCTGCTTATATTTGTAACGGACTTCTGGTGGGCATTACCAGGGGAAGGACGGAGTCTGCCCAGGAGTATCTCCGTTTAGGTCTGCAGGAATGGACACGCAGTCAGTTTTTCCATCGCGACCCCGAACAATCCCTTTGTTGGATCGCCCAAAAGGCCAATATGCGCCGGGGTGTTTGCCGGGATATTCGTATGCTGGACAATTTACGGCAGGGAATGATCGGTTCTGTCAATCAGCCTTGCAAACCGAATCTGACACCCAGTACCCTTACCTCTGCGGTGGCAGCGGGTATGTTTTTTGATGAGCGTTGGATGACACCTAAGGGTGTTGGCAGGCTTGGTGCGGAAGCGGTGGCTATGACCCACGGCAGCCCGGAGGCCTTTTTATCCGGCGCGCTGGTTGCCTATATGACAGCGGGAATCCTGCAGGACAAAGAAACGCCCCTTAGAGATCAGTTTTTGTATGCGGTTTCTGCGGTGGTGGAGCAGTTCCAGGCTGACTACCCCAATGTAACCTATATTGCAGATAATGTATGCCGCGCCATCTCTATGGCGAAGGAAGGCATTGACCCCCGGGAGGGAATGGAAGTTTTGCGCTGCCATACAGCGCCGGAATGTGTTGCCGGTGCGGTTTTTGCCTGCCTTAGTAGTCCTGAGGATTTTGATACGGCAATTATTACCGCAGTCAATCATTCGGGACAAAGTGCGGCGGTTGGTGCGTTGACCGGCGCGTTACTCGGCGCCAAGCTGGGAGAGGAAGCGCTGCCGGAATTTTATCTGGAGAGTTTGGAGCAGAGGGAGACCTTACAGACCCTTGCTGAGGATATGGCAAAGGGCAGTGTGGTTCGGGGGCTTTTTGACGACGATTGGGATCAAAAATATACCCACGGCAAACCACTTTGAGGAGAAAATAGGGAATTTTGCGGAAAAAATCGAAAATATTTCCTCTTTTCTTCCAAAAAAATCCTTGCAAAATTAGGATTGCGGTGTTATAATGCCAGTGTAAGAGTTGACGATTTGGGAGAGAGGGGTTTGCCCCTCTCTCTTTCTTAATGAAAGAAGGGATTTTTTGAAGATTACAGAACTGGTGGCAAGCTTTGCTGAACCCATTGTACGGGAAAAGGGCTGCAGCCTTTGGGATGTGGAATATGTCCGGGAGGGCTCTGAGCGTTTTCTGCGGTTGTATATCGACAAAGAAGGCGGCGTGGATATTACCGATTGTGAAAATGTCCACCGTGCCGTTGACCCTGTGCTGGATGAAAAAGATCCGATTCAGGAGAGCTACCATTTTGAAGTCTGCTCTGCAGGTTTGGAACGGGTACTGAAGCGACCTGAAGATTTTGTTCGGTTTATGGGAAGCCCTGTTCTCGTAAAACTTTACCGCCCCAGAAACGGCCTGAAGGAAATTCCTGCTGTGCTCCGTGGCTATGAGGACGGAAAGGTTACGGTGGAAGCCGGCAAGGAGACAATTACCTTTGAAAAGTCGGAGATTGCATTAGTGCGGCTCCGTGTGGAATTCTAAAAACAAAAAACAATGCGCCGCAAACATATTTGCGAGGCGAAGGAGGATAATAATGGCAAGAAATACAAAAGCCAAGAAGCAGGCTGCCCCTAAGGCGGAGATCGGTGCTGAGATTTTTGCATCCCTGCGGGATTTGGAAAAAATCAAGGGCATTCCGGTAGATTATATGGTGGATCGCCTGAAGCAGGCGCTGACCAATGCATACCGGAAAGACAGCGAGGATAATCGGGATATTCCCACAGAAAATATCCGTGTGGAGCTGAACGAGCAGGGCCTGTCTATGGAACTGCTCAAGACCGCTGTGGAAGAGGTAGAGGATACCAACACCCAGATCCATATTGATGCAGCAAGAAATGTAAACCCCAACGCACAAGTTGGCGATATGATCGTGCTGCCCATCGACATTCAGCGCTTCAGCCGTATCGCTGCCCAGACCGCTAAGCAGGTGGTTATCCAGGGCATCCGTGAGGCCGAGCGTGGTACCATCTATGAAAGCTATTCCTCCAAGTCTCAGGAATTGCTCACCGGCACAGTTCTGCGGCTGGATCCCTCCGGCGATGTATTTGTCCGGGTGGGCAACGGCAATGAGCAGTCCGATGCTGTGCTTCGCGCCAGCGAGCAGATTCCCGGCGAGAGCTACCGGGAGGGTCAGATCATCCGCGTGTATGTTCTGGAGGTTCGTCAGGCTGCCCGTGGTCCTATGATCCAGGTTTCCCGTACCCACCCCAATGTGGTACGCCGTTTGTTCGAACTGGAGACTCCTGAAATTGCTGACGGTCAGGTAGAAATCCGCAATATCGCCCGTGAGGCGGGCAGCCGCAGCAAGATCGCTGTCCGCGCCACTATGGAGGGCGTTGATCCCGTTGGCGCTTGTGTCGGCCCCAGAGGCGGCCGTGTTGGCGCAGTTGTGGAAGAACTGTGCGGCGAGAAGATCGACATTATCGTATGGAACGAAGATCCCTGCGAGTATGTTCGCGCAGCCCTCAGCCCTGCGGATGTGCTCAGCGTTACATTGATCCCCGGTCAGAAGGCTTGCCGTGTTATCGTGCCCGATGACCAGCTGAGCCTTGCCATCGGCAAGGAAGGTCAGAATGCTCGTTTGGCAGCTCGCCTGACCAGCTACAAGATCGACATTAAGCCTGCTTCTCAGGCAGAGGAATAAAACCGGAATTAACGAAAGAAGGCGGTGATCCGATGCAGAAGAAAATTCCCCAGCGGCAGTGTATGGGCTGCCGTGAGCGTATGGACAAAAAGGCCTTGATCCGTGTGGTGCGCGGCACCGACGGCAATGTTTCTCTGGATTTTTCCGGAAAGGCAGCCGGCCGTGGCGCTTACATCTGCCCCAAGGCTGAGTGCCTGAAAAAGGCGCAGAAGGCAAAATCTTTGGATCGCAGCTTAGACGTGACCATCCCCCAGGAGGTTTACGACCGGCTGGCAAAGGAAATGGAGGCAAGCCGTGGATAAAGCCCTGAATTATTTGGCATTGGCACGGAAGGCCGGCAGAATAGAACTTGGCGAAGAGCCGGTGGGCGCTTGCGCCCGGGCAAGAAAGGCAAGACT
>JAZOVI010000129.1:0-5104 GCA_045658625.1 Faecousia sp. | reverse complement strand
ACATAATTGCCTGCTATTTCGCTCATCACGTAGACGATGGCGTTGCCGATGGTGATATACAGCATCAGGTTGGGGGTGCCCATATTTCGGAGGCTATAGCAAAACCGATTAAACTTTTGTCGTAGCGTTTTCAAAAAAATCAACTCCTTTGGTATTTTCTTACTATAACAGCTTTTTCCGCAAAAGTCTATAGCCCTTTTGTGAACAAAACCCTTGACAAATCGGGAAAATATGATAAGATACCCGAGAAAAATGCATACAGCCTTATCAAGAGTGGTGGAGGGATCGGCCCGATGAAACCCGGCAACCTGCTGAGAAATTGCTTTGCAGTTTTTCTGCGTGGTGCCAAATCCGACGGCAACGAGAGATGAGGATTCGAGAATTTACGTACGTCGAATCTTCGGTGTGCGTATTTTTTGTCGACAGAAAGGAAAAAAGTATGGAAAAAAGATTGTTTACCTCTGAGTGCGTAACCTGCGGTCATCCGGATAAGGTGGCGGACAGCATCTCCGATGCTATTTTGGATGCCTGCCTGGCACAAGACCCCGGCTCCCGTGTGGCTTGTGAGACGATGGTTACCACCGATTTTTGCCTGATTTGCGGTGAGATCACCACCAAGGCAAAAGTGGACTATGCTTCTGTTGCCCGGGAGGTTATCCGCAAGATTGGTTATACCCGTGAGGGTGAGGGCTTCTGCGCCGATACTGTAGAAATCCTTTGCAAGATTCACACCCAGTCTGCAGATATTGCCCTGGGCACAAACGACCAAGTTGGCGGCGCAGGCGACCAGGGTATGATGTTCGGCGGCGCTTGCACCCAGACGCCCGAGCTGATGCCCCTGCCCATCGCGCTGTCCAGAGCGCTGAGCAATCGCCTGACAGAGGCAAAGAGCGAGAAGGATTTTATCCGTCCCGACGGCAAAACCCAGGTCAGCGTAGAGTTTGACGAAAACGGCAAGGTGCTGGGCATTGATACCGTGGTCGTTTCTGTGATGCACAGCGCAGATATTTCCCTGGAAGCTCTGCGGGCTTACATTCGGGAGGAGATCATCGCTCCTGTGCTGACGAAGTACGGCTTTTCTATTTCTGATGTAGCCAATATCCACATTAACCCCACCGGCAATTTTGTCATCGGTGGTCCTAACGGCGACACCGGTCTTACCGGCCGTAAGATCATCGTGGATACCTACGGTGGCTATTTCTCCCACGGCGGCGGCGCATTCTCCGGCAAAGACCCCACCAACGTGGACAGAAGCGCAGCTTATATGGCTCGCTATATGGCAAAGAATCTGGTAGCCGCCGGTCTTGCTGAGCAGGTACAGGTGCAGCTGGCTTATGCCATCGGTGTTGCCGAGCCTGTTTCCCTCCGGGTAGACAGCTACGGCACCGGCAAGATTAACGACGAGGAAATGACTGCTCTGCTGCGGGCGTCTGTCGATATGACCCCTGCCGGTATTATCCGTAAACTGCAGCTGCGCAATCCTATCTACGGCAAGACTGCCCTGGAAGGACACTTTGGCGTAAACGATCAGCCCTGGGAGCAGACCGACCTGGCAGAAACCCTGAAAAAACTAGCAAAGGTTTGATCGTATGAACGAGAAACTTTTTGCAGTCCTGCGGAGCTTCCGGCTGGATGCTGAGCCTGTTTCCTGCGAACCTTACGGTTGCGGCCATATTAACGGCTCTTTCCTTGTAGTAACAGCCAGCGGACGGCGTTATATTCTGCAGCGGATCAACCACCATACCTTTAAGGATGTGGCGGGCTTGATGGAAAATATCACGGCCATTACAGACTTTTTGTGGAAGAAGGCGGAAGATCCCCGCAGCGTTATGACCGTAGTCAAGACGCGAGGCGGCGAAAGCTATCTGTATACCCAGGCGGCTTATTGGCGTGTGGTAGACTTTATTGAGGGCACAATTTGCCTCCAAACCCCGGAAACGGACGAGGATTTCTACCAGAGCGCTATCGGTTTTGGTACATTCCAGCAAATGCTGGCAGATTTCCCGGCAGAAAAGCTCCATGAGACCATCCCTAACTTCCATAATACCCCGGATCGCTATCGGATTTTCCGGGAGACACTTCAAAAAGACCCTATGCATCGGGCTGCAAAGGTTCAGGAGGAAATTCAGTTTGCATTGGAACGGCAGGAGGAGATGTCTATCCTGCAAAATTCGCTCGATAGCGGTCAGTTGCCGCTTCGGGTTACCCACAACGATACCAAGCTTAACAACGTGCTGCTGGATGCCAAGACCCGCAAGGCGCTTTGTGTAATTGATTTGGACACGGTTATGCCCGGCTCCAGTTTATATGATTTTGGTGATGCTATCCGTTTTGGCGCGGCAACTGCCGCAGAGGACGAGAAAGACCTTTCCAAAATGGAATTAGATCTAAACTTATTCCGGGTTTTTGTCCGTGGCTATGTGCAGGCTTGTCCGGGTCTTACGGAGAAGGAAAAAGAATATCTTGCCCTGGGCGCAAAGACCATTACCATGGAGTGCGGTGTGCGTTTTCTAACCGACTATTTAGATGGGGATAACTATTTTGCTATCCATCGGGAGGGACACAATCTCGACCGCGCCCGTACCCAGTTTAAGCTGGTTCGGGATATGGAGAAAAAGTGGGACGAGATGTTAAAAATCGTCAGTGAAGAAACAAGATAAGAAAATGGAAAAACCCTCCCCTCTGGGGAGGGGGGGACCGCATAGCGGTGGGTGAGGTTTTGACCTCATCCTTCAGCCCTTGCGGGCTGCCACCTTCCCCAAGGGGGAAAGTTTTTTCTTGCAATAGGGAAGAGAATTTGTTATGATAGGGAAAAACACCGGGAGGGAGCTTATGGAGATCCTTTATACAGATGAACATATTGTGGTAGCCATTAAGCCACCCCGGGTGCTGTCCACCGATGAGCCCGGTGGTATGCCGGAGCTTTTGCGGCAGGAATTGAGCGGTGAAATCCGTACTGTCCACCGGCTGGACCGGGTGGTGTCGGGACTCATGGTTTTGGCAAGAAATGCCCAGGCTGCGTCGGAGCTGTCCCGTCAGATTCGGGAGGGCAGCTTCCAAAAGGAATATGTGGCAGTTGTCCACGGCCGTCCGGCAGAAAAAGAGGGCAGACTCACCGATCTGCTGCTGCGGAACAAGCAAGAGAAAAAGACTTATGTGGTTCAGGAAATGGCCAAGGGTGTCCAGGAAGCCATTTTGACATACAAAACTGAGGCGGAAACGGAAGATTTTACGAAGGTGCGGATTTGCCTCATTACCGGCCGCACCCACCAGATTCGGGCGCAGTTTTCCTCCCGGGGATTGCCCTTGGTGGGGGATCGGAAATATAGCCTGAATGAGGATAATTGTGAGATTGCTCTGTGGTCGGGGATGGTTGGGTTTGACCACCCGAAAACAGGGGAGAAAATGGTTTTCACCGCAAATCCACCGGAGGAATATCCGTGGACGGAGTTTGGAGGAAATGATGGAACATTATAAGTTTTTCCAGAACAAGGAATGTGAGTATTTTCCCTGCCATAAGTGCGAAAATGCTGAGAATTTTAACTGCCTGTTCTGCTATTGCCCCCTTTACGCCTTGGAGGATCAATGCGGCGGCAATTTCAGCTACACAGAAGGCGGCGTTAAGGATTGCTCTGCCTGTCTTGTGCCCCACAAGCGGGGAAATTACGACTATATGATGGAAAAAATGGGCCAGGTAATGGAGCTTGCGAAAAAGCCTTGATTTTTTCGGCTTTCGCTGTTATAATGCCTTTGTTTTATTCGGAGACGTATCGAAGTGGTCATAACGGGGCTGACTCGAAATCAGTTAGCGGGCAACCGCACGCGAGTTCGAATCTCGCCGTCTCCGCCAAAGAATAACCGCAACGTTGATACAAGTTGCGGTTATTTTCTTTTTATGGTATAATGAAGAAAAGGCGGTGAACATATCATGGAGTTTAACAACATAGACTGGGCAGACAGCCACATAGAAAAAATCGAAATAGAGTACGATAGTATTAAGCTTTATATCTTTAATGATACTCTTCAACGAAATGTATGTGTGATCTGTACCGGTTTTATTGGACTGACAGATTTGTGTATCTGGGATGATCAAATTATCGATCATGTTGAAATACATCAGATATCCGATGATGTAAGCATACCGTTTATGAAAATGGTATATTCTGCTTATGACAAGAATTTTAATTATGGCGAGCGATGCCTTAACAATGGAGTAGTTGAGGTATGCATAAGACTCGTTAATAATATTTCGTTCAATATATACTGCCAAAAAATCACTGTTGATTACTTATGAATGTAATTACTCTCTAAATTCAATTTTAACCCCTAATTCAAAATGCACCCCCTAAATTAACCTTGCACCCCCTTACCTCAAAAGGGGGTGCATTTGTATCAAAATTAGGGTTAGTATTCAAATAAAAAAACCACCCCGGATGGGGTGGTTTTTTTATTTGATTATATAGGGATTCGAACGATAAGATGCAACAGTCCGGTGGACGGTTTTGCTTCTTACTTCTTGCCGGGGCGCTTGCGGCACAGGTACTCGTCCAGCTTTTCCTTCATATTGTCGGGCATAGTTTTTGCTACGGGGCAACGAACGGCATTGACCATTCGGTCGGTAAAGGCAATCAGGAAATCAATGTCGGCTACCATCTGCTCGCCCTTCATTACAGAGGAAGTATCATAACTGTTATGAATAGTGGCGGTGTTCGGAGGTGCAATCCGCGCAAAGGAAACGGCAGGTACACCCTTGTCAGCAAAGGGGGTGGAGTCGCTGGAATACACATCCTGACGGCCGTCGATAGGGAAGCCGACCTCACTGCCAAAGTAGCTGATGTAGTGGCACAGTTTTTCTTCAGCGGTAACGCAGTAGATGAAACGACCCATAATACAGCCGATCATATCCAGATTGATGTTCATAACACAGTTTTTTATAGCTTCTTCGTTTTCGCAGTAAGCTTTCGCGCCCAGCAGGCCTCTCTCTTCGCTGCCACACCAAATGAAACGCATACCATAGCGGTGGGGATTTTTGGCGAAGTGCTCTGCAATACCCAAAATACCCAAACTGCCGGACATATTGTCATAAGCGCCTTGGGAGAGGGAA
>JAZOVI010000128.1:0-4546 GCA_045658625.1 Faecousia sp. | reverse complement strand
TTCCTCAGCAGACATAATGCCAAGCTGGCCGCCTTCGGCGCCGATAACACGGAGCTCCTTATCGCGGATTTCCTCATTGAGCTGATGTTCTAACTTTGCTATGGTAAAGCACCTCCAGTTGCTAAAACAAAAATGCGAATGGTTATCCATCCGCACATACTCACACTGAGCCCAAAAAGACCCTTGGAATATTAACCTCGTCGCGATTGCTGGAGGTGAGGCGGATGTATAGCCTTCTTTATTACTCGGGTATTTTAACACACCCTCCCCCATTTGTCAATAGGAAATTTATTGCTATTGCCCTTGGGAGATAAAATAAAAAACAGCAGAGGGTTGGCAAGCTCTTGCCCTTTCGTCACGGCTGCATCTAAGTGCAACTCTTCCGCACTTTCGCGCGGCAGCGAGACCCTCCGCTGTTTGGCAGATGGTTGGTGATATTTCACCCTTTCGTCACGGCTGCATACAAATGCAACTCTTCCGCACTTTCGCGCGGCAGCGAGACCATCTACCAAAGAGAACGCCCACGGGCAAGCTTACACTGCCCATTTATGCAACAGTGCGCATTGTTCTCTTCTCCCCGATTATAGTTATTCATCGCCCAACTGTCAATAAGTATTTTTCTCTCTTCACTGAAATAAAATCCGCCCTCCGGGAGACCGGAGGGCGGGTGGTGTTATTTCGCTTTTTGATTGGAAAGAATCCAATTACTGCTGCTTAGCTTGACTACATAGGTCTGCTCATCACCGACCGTGTAGTACAAACGAAGGCTTCCCCAGTCTAATTGCATATCCGCTTTAATAATCTTAAAGTTCTCCACTCTGCGCACATCGCTTGCGGTATGATAATAGCAATTTGTGCTTTCAAGGTAGACAAGACCATTAAAACAAGTGTCATCCATCCATCTTAGAGAAACCTCAAAGAAGACATCGTGAAGTACCTGATTCATTTTATCTACCGGCAGACGGATGAGCGGTAAGCTTAAGTCAATTCCGGGCATATTCTTGAGCGCCTTCCGTTCCTCGTCGGTAGGTGTGCGGGATTCATCGCTAAAGCCGTTATAGAAGAATTCCTTCAAATTGATTTTGAACGGATCTTTGTACTGGCAGATCAGCGCCTGCCTGTGCCAGCTTTCCTTATCCGCAAACAGCTCCTCATATTCCTTCAGCAAAGGATCGCCGGCGATTACGGGGAAGCCAACAGCTTTATTGGCCAAAACCTGATAACCGTCTTTAACCGGCTTGAGGATAGCGGCGCAGGCCACACCCCGTGTCTCATAGGACATTCGGATGGTTCCGTCTGATAAAGTTTCCAGCCCTGTGGTCTTGAAATCTTCGATACCATTGGCATCTCCGTGGTACATATAGTAGCAATCCGTGCTTTCCATATAGACAAGATAACCAAACCCATATTCCTTGACATCCTCTAAGGTTATACCAAAATACTGTGTCAACACCTCGTTCATTCTGCTTACTGGCAGGCGAACAAGGTCATAATAGCCGTCATATCCTTCCATATTTTTCAGCAGGAAATCCAGTTCCTCGGCTGTAGGTTTATCCGACTCGCCGTCAAAGCCGTTATAAAACAGTTCTGTCAGGTCAATGTCCGCAGGCGTTGCATATTCACAGGTCAGCGCCATATTATACCAGCTTCTCCGATCACCAAACAGCGCATCAAATTCCGCAAGCACGGGGTCGACCACCGGATCTGTAGAGTCCTTTTGATTGAAAAGAATCCGATATCCTGTAGCAATTGGCCATATTTTAACGATATAAGTCTCGTTGCCACCAAGAGAATAGTACAGCCGAAGCCTTCCCCATTCCAACTGCATATCTGCTTTGATAATCTTGAAATTTTCTACCCTGTGCTCGTCGCTGGCGGTATGGTAATAGCAATTCGTGCTTTCTAAATAGACAAGACCGTCAAAAGCAGAAGCATCCAATGCGGGCAGTGGGATGCCAAAAATCTCCCAAAGCACTTGATGCATCTTTTCTTTAGGCAACCGGATGAGCGGTAAGTTTAAGTCAATTCCGGGCATATTCTTGAGTGCTTTCCGTTCCTCATCGGTAGGTGTGCGGGATTCATCGGCAAAGCCGTTATAGAAGAATTCTTTCAAATTGATTTGGAGCGAATCCTCGTACTGGCAGATCAGTGCCTGCCGGTGCCAACCTTCCTTATCCGCAAACAGCGCCTCATATTCCTTCAGCAAAGGATCACCGGCGATTACGGGGAAGCCAACGGTTTTATTGGACAAAATCTGATAACCGTCTTTAACAGGTTTGAGGATAGTAGCGCAGGCTACGCCCTGGGTCTCATAGGACATTCGGATCGTTCCGTCGGACAGGTGCTCCAGTTTGGTGGTCTTGAAATCCTCTAAAACATGGGTATCTCCGTGGGTCATATAATAGCAGTCGGTACTCTCTAAGTAAACCAACCCATGAAAACCGGACACATTCACATCTTGCAAGGTAATGCCAAAATACTGTGTCAGCACCTCATTCATCTTATTTACAGGCAGACGTGTCAAGTCCAACTCCAACATTACATCCGGATTGTCTTTAAGTGCTTCCCATTCTTCATCGGTAGGTTTGTCGGACTCATCTTTGAAGCCATCATAAAACAGCTCATAAAGATCAATGTCTGCGGGAGTATTGTATTCGCAGAGCAATGCTCTGCTGTACCAACTTCTCCAATCCCCAAACAGCGCGTCAAATTCCGCAAGCACAGGATCAACCACCGGGTCTGTAGGCGGATCTGTTGGGGGATCGGTGGGCGGGTCGGTGGGTGGATTCGTGGGAGGAACGGTAGGCCCCGTAGGCGGGTTCGTAGGATCTGTAGGCCCATCGGTGGGATCTGTGGTCGCAACTGTGGGATCGGTAGGGTCAGGTGTTTGGCTTTGGGTAGCGCCGTACACCAGCAGCAAAAGCAGCAAAACCGCGCAAGGTATCAGTAAATACATAAACCACTTTTTCATAAACGCAACCTCCAATCTCAAAAACACTGCAATTCTAAGGTTGTTTCTGCAAGCTTGTTACAGCAGCATTTTCATTTAATTTAATGTTGTTAAGCATCTTGTTTAATTCGTCTGTCGGAACAGAATTGCTGGATATCAGCCGGTAGAAGTACTCGTTATCCGTCCAAAAATACATTCGGCTGCTTTCATTACTCATAGAAAGCACCTTGTTCCCATCCAGAAGAACCCCCTCTACTTGCAGGCCCTCCGCATCCGGCTGGGGTCGTACCGATTCATTAGAAAGAGGATATTGACCAAAAGTAATCATCTTTCCTCCATCGCCCTGCCACATATAGACGACCCATTGTGTGCCGATGATTGCCTCTTCCCGGAAGCCCTCCGGGATATAAGTGGGTTTATATACTTTTTCAATTCTCTCAGGGGCAGAAGCTAACAAATCATCATCAAAATCAAAGGGATAGGAATCACCGGCATCCGGAACAAAAATCCGCACCAAACCCTCCCGCACAAAGGGAATTGCTAAAGCACTCATTGCCAAAATCGCAAGGATGGCAGCGGCACAAGCAATTCGGCGAAGGGTAACGCTGACGTTCCGAGGTTTTCTTTGCTTTGCCTGGCAGATCAGTTCGTTGCCTTTTTTCTGAAATTCTGCTGACAGGGTAATTTCCATTTCCTTTTCGGAAGGAATGTCCTTCCACTGTTCCATCTGGGCATCCAGCAGTGCCTGCTGGAACGGACTTAACGGTTTTTTATTCAAAGCACATCCCCTCCTTTCTGCATAGTTCAATCAGCTGCTTTCTTCCTCGCTGCAGCTGCTTTTTCACTGTCTCTTCCTTGCGGCACAGAATTTTAGCCGCTTCCTTAATGCTTTGCTCCTGCACATATATGAGCATTAAAACCTCCCGATAGGGAGCTTCCAGCTGCCCCATTGCCCGCAAAAGCAAATCATAATTTTGACTGTCTAAAACCTTTTGAAATAAGTCCTCTGTCGATGGGATAGGTATATCCGAAATGTCCTGAGAGAACGCCAAGGGCTGTTTTTTCGCCAGCATAGTAAGTGCTGCATTCTTCGCGGCGGTAAGTACATAAGCCCTTTCGATCCGGTCATCTTCGGGCACATTTTTTATATTCCTGGCGATACCCAGCAGAGCGTTTTGGACGGCATCCTCCGCATCCTGCGCATTATGTAGCACACCCATAGCCACAAACACCATCTGTTTGCAGTAGCTGTAATATATCCTCTCGAACCGCGATCGCTCCGGCTTTTCGCGTATCACTGCGGTGTACATCAGCAGCATTTTCTCACCAGCTTTCTCTATGAAGCTATTGTATTATAAAGAAAATAATAAGTCAACGCCGCCTACACAACCGATCGTTGTCGCCAACGCCCTAATTATTTACCCTTCTACTCTATAAGACGCAAAAAACCGCCCCCCGGGGACACGGAGGGCGAAATTTTCTTAAATTTTTTCTTAGTACATTCCGCCGGCCTGAGCAGCAGCGGCTGCGGCAGCGGCATCAGCAGCGGGATCGGGCTTGGTGGCAACCAGGCTCTCGGTGGTCAGCACACAGGAA
>JAZOVI010000127.1:0-2487 GCA_045658625.1 Faecousia sp. | reverse complement strand
TGGAAGAGTTTCAAGGATTCTTCCAGTGGCGCATCACCCTTTTCCAGGGTGCGGACGATCTGCTCCAAACGGGTCATATTTTCTTCAAAGCTTTTCTTAGCCATTTTCATTCTCCTTTTCTTCCACACGGGCGCATACATTACCATCCTCCAACCGGATGCGAATTTTGTCGCCTGCGCTGAGTTGCGTTACGGAACGAACAACTGCTCCATCCTCATTTTGGGTGATGGAATAGCCACGGGATAGGACTTTTAAGGGGCTGAGAGCATCCAGTTTGGCGGTAGCAGACAGAAATCGTGCTCTCGTCCTGCTGTTGGTTCGTTCCTGGGCGGCAATCAGCCGATGATACAAGTGATCCACATTCTTTCTGCGGATGGAAAGCGCCGCTTCCGGGCCTTTCAGGGCGTTACTGCCGGCAAGGGTGTTTAGGTGGCGACGAGCAGACACAATAGATTTTGTAATGCAGGTCTCCATCGCTGATTGCATAGCGTCTAGGTTTTGGAGCAGGGCTTCCGTGTCCGGCACGGCAAGTTCTGCGCCGTTAGAGGGCGTAGCCGCCCGCAAATCCGCAACAAAATCGGAAATGGTAACATCCGGTTCGTGGCCGACGGCAGAAATCACCGGAATTTGGGATTCAAAAATTGCCATAGCAACCTGTTCGTCATTAAATGCCCACAGATCTTCAATAGAGCCGCCGCCTCGTCCGACAATCAAAAGATCGCCTAACTTATAATAGTTGGCATATCGGATTGCAGAAGCAATCTCCCCCGGCGCTTCCACGCCTTGCACCCGAACAGGTAGCAGCCTTACTTTGACCAATGGATAGCGTTTTCGCAAGATGCGGAGCATATCGTGGACGGCTGCGCCGGCCTCACTGGTGATAATGCAGATGCATTTGGGATATTTCGGCAAAGGCTTTTTATGGGCCGGGTCAAATAGGCCCTTTTCCTGCAGCTTTTTCTTTAATTGCTCGAAAGCGATATACAAATCACCCACGCCATCCGGAATCATACCGGTGCAGTAGAGCTGATATGCACCGTCTCTGGGGAAAACCGTAATGCGGCCCATCGCCACAATTTTCATACCGTTTTCCGGGCGGAATTTGAGACCTGTGGCACTGCCACGGAACATTACGCATTTTAAGGACGCAGCTTCGTCCTTCAAGGTAAAGTAATGATGGCCGGAGGGATAGACCTTATAGTTACTGATTTCACCTAGGATGGCAAGGCCGGTGAGATGGGGGTCGCTGTCCATCCGGGCGCGGATATATTCATTTATCTGCCCAACGGACAACACATCTCTTGCCATTTTAGCCCTCCAAATGTTGGTAAGTCAGTACGGAAACGCCAAGGGCGTTATCTGTAGAATAGCGGGGTTCGGCGAAAACGGGGGCAAACCTCTCCGTTTCCTTACGCAGCAGCGAGTTGGAAGCCACGCCACCGGAAAATACCACAGGCAAGCCAGGATAAGCATTCATCGCCTGTTCTGTCGCCTTAGAAACAGCAAAAATAACGCTGCGAAGGGCGTAAGAGCCTGTATCTTCAGGGGCACTCCCCTTCCCGTAAAACTGCTGGACTTTATTTTGCACACCGGATAAGGAAAAATGCATATCTGTACATTTCACACGGAAAAAGTCGGTATTTTCCGAGTTTTGACTGAGAACGTCCAAACCTTTTCCTGCCGGGAAAGGCAAAGAAAGCATCTGGCCTGTCCGGTCAATGAGCTGACCGGCAGAAATATCCGTCGTGCCACCGATGATTTGGCAATCCACATTTTTGCCATTAGGCGTAACCAGCAGAAGCTCCGTTGTGCCGCCGGATAAGTGCCAGGCAAGGTGGGGTATATCCATAAGGTCCATACGTTTCGCGCTCCAAAGGGCGGCGGCAACGTGTCCCTGCTGGTGGGAGAAAGTAAACAGCGGCACATTCAGGGCATCAGAGAGTACTTTAGCATGGGAGTAGCCCACCATAAAGCAGGGCATATAGCTGCCTTCTACTGCTCTGGGCCGTGTGCTTACGCCGACCGCCCGAATGTCCCGGTTCTGCAAACGCGAAAACAGCCTGTCAGATAAATCCGGCAGGCTTTTCGTATGGTAAAACACGGCATCGCTTTGGCGAAGCCCCAATTCCCCTTCCCTTACAGGAAGAAGCTGAGATACATTTTCGCCCAGGTTGCCGTCAAAATATGCGATTGATGTAGTGTAGTTACTGGTATCAAAACCAATGACACCCATTTTTATACCTCTGCACTTTGTCCTCTGGCGAAAGAACCCAAAATGCCGTTTACGAACGCACCGGTATCATCGCCATCGTATTTCTTTGCAATCCGTACAGCCTCGGAAATCGCCACACCGGTAGGAACATCGTCTACATACAGCGCTTCATAAATGGCAAGCTGCATAATCACCCGAGCGAGCCGGGAGATGCGGGAAATATCCCAGCCGATGGAGAATTTTGCGATATGGCTGTTAAGTTCCTCAGTCGTAAC
>JAZOVI010000126.1:0-25390 GCA_045658625.1 Faecousia sp. | reverse complement strand
TCCGGAATTTTTGTACCGGTGGTTATGAGTATTTCTCTCATAACATTCCTTGTTTGGCTCATGGTAGGCAGTGGGCTTTCTTTTGCCTTTACCTCTGCCATTGCCGTCCTTGTGATATCCTGTCCTTGCGCCCTTGGGCTTGCCACGCCAGTGGCAATTTTGGTGGGTACCGGAAGAGGCGCATCAATGGGCGTATTGTTTAAGAACGCCCAAGCCCTTGAGGAACTGCATAAGGTGGATACCGTTGTTTTGGACAAGACCGGCACTTTGACTCGGGGTGCTCCCGTGGTAACGGACATATTGCCCGGCGCTGTCTCAAAAGAAAGGCTTATTCAGGTAGCACAGGCATTGGAGTCTCCATCTGAGCATCCGTTTGCCACTGCAATTATGCAGATTAAAAACGGAATCGTTCCATCCGCTGAGAACTTTATAACTTTACCCGGTCGTGGCATCAGCGCTGTTTTGGATGGAAAGTTGTACTTTGGCGGAAATGGCGATATGATGCAGGAAAAGGGGATAGGTGTTCCTGCGTTAAATGAACTGAAATCCCAGGGAAAAACGCCGTTGTATTTTGCCTGCGGGGATGGAACTTATCTGGGTGCGATTGCGGTTGCTGATGTGCTGAAAGAGGACTCGGTACAGGCTGTTCAGCGTATGAAGCAAATGGGGCTTCGTGTTGTAATGCTTACCGGAGATAACCGCAATACAGCAGAAGCCATCGCTAAAAATACCAGTGTCGATGAAGTAATCGCCGGTGTTGTTCCCAGTGAAAAAGCTATGATGGTGCGTCGTTTGCAGGAGCAAGGGCGACGTGTCCTGATGGTTGGTGATGGCATTAACGATGCGCCTGCCCTTGTAACGGCGGATGTAGGTATGGCGATCGGTGCCGGTACAGACATTGCAATGGAATCTGCGGATATCGTGCTTATGAACAGCTCCCTATTGGGTGTTTCCGACGGCATTTCTCTGAGTAAGGCGACAATCCGTAACATTAAGCAGAATTTGTTCTGGGCATTTATGTATAACAGCCTTGGAATTCCCATTGCAGCAGGTGCCCTTTATCCTTGGTTTGGGTTGCAGCTAAGTCCTATGCTTGGCGCGGCGGCTATGAGTCTTAGTTCGTTCTTCGTCGTAACCAACGCACTGAGGCTTCGCAGATTTAAGGCAACCTATAAGCACGATAACAAACCAACAGTTCAGGAGGTAAAAGTAATGGAAACGAAAATTTATGTTGATGGTATGATGTGCCCCCACTGCAAGGCCCGGGTAGAGCAGGTATGTAAGGGAATGCCAGGCGTTACGGATGCAGTGGTAGATTTGCAGGATAAGTCTGTAACGGTTACCGGCACACCAGATCTGGATGCAGTGAAGAAAGCAATCACGGAAGCAGGCTACGAGGTTAAATAAGTCCGAATTATTGGACAAATAGCATACTATAATCAAGCCACTACGAAAGAAATGAGGACTTTATTATGTATGCAATTAGGAATGTAAACGGACATATTCAGGTTTATAACGAAAATGGCATTTTTCTGTTCTCTGCGGATACGGAAAAGGAAGCCAGAGAGGAATTAGCGGCATATGCGGAATATTCGGCTTGATATTTGTTATGAGGGTACGCGGTATCGCGGCTGGCAGCGTTTGGGTAATTCTGATAATACCATTCAAGGAAAGTTAGAACAGACGCTTTCACGCATTCTCTCCGAAGAGATCGAAGTCTCTGCAAGTGGCAGAACAGATGCGGGTACTCACGCTCGGATGCAGACTGTCAGCTTCCAGTGTAACTCTCCAAAGTCCTGTGAGGAAATTTTGCAGGAACTTCGGCGGTATTTACCGGAGGATATCGGCGTATACTCCTGTAGAAATGTATCACCCCGATTTCACGCCAGGCTCAATGTCAAAGAAAAGACATACTGCTATCGTTTATGGAACAGTGATGAACCCTGCGTATTTGACCGCCGCTTTATTTATCGGGATTCCCGTCCGGTAGACTTAGAAAAAATGAAAAAAGCGGCCATTCTGTTCTTGGGTCAGCACGATTTTTCCGCTTTCTGCGCCAATACAAAAATGAAAAAATCCACCGTCCGCTATATTTCCGACTTCCGCATCGAACAAGTGGGAAGAGAGATTCGATTTACTGTAACCGGAAACGGATTTTTACATCATATGGTGCGCATTATGGTTGGCACGTTGTTGGAAATCGGCAGGGGAGATCGAGAAGTTGAAAGTATCTCAGCGCTCTTTGGCGCTGCCCGTGCGGATGCCGGTGAGCTTGTTCCCGCCTGTGGTTTGTGCCTTATGGAGGTGATCTATTGAATATTCAGATTTTCGGTAAAAATAAGTGCTTTGATACGAAAAAAGCAGAACGTTACTTTAAGGAACGGAAAATCAAATACCAATATGTGGATTTGCTCCGCTTTGGCCTTTCCGGCAAGGAATTTGATGCCGTTCTGCGTGGCGTTGGCGGTATAGATAATTTGATTGACTGGGATGGAAAATCCCAAGAGATTACAACTATGAAATATATGGACGATGCGCGCTGTAAGGAGGACAAGGTATTTGATGATCCATCCCTTATGAAAACGCCGATTGTCCGCAACGGCAAATTTGTAACAGTGGGTTATTGCCCTCAAGTTTGGGCGACCTGGGAATAATACTAAAGCAGTTTCCTGTTTAGGAAACTGCTTTTTCTTTTGGAGGGCAAACGTATGGAAAAGCTAAATAATATGGTTTGGGGCGTACCTACTCTGGTTTTAATCTTAGGGGTAGGAATCGCACTTACTGTCATCACAGGATTTGCCCAATTCAGATTACTGCCACAGGCTTTGAGAACCTTTTTTAGACGGAAAAATGAAAATGACAATATAGACGGCGAATCTCCCGTTCGTGCGCTGTGCACGGCCTTGGCGGCTACCGTAGGAACGGGCAACCTCGCCGGTGTTGCGGGCGCCATAGCGATTGGTGGTCCGGGTGCTGTATTTTGGATTTGGGTCGGTGGAATCCTTGGGATGGTTACGAAATTTGCAGAGGCTGTATTGGCGGTCCATTACAGAGTAAAAGGGGAGAAGGGGGAATATTTGGGTGGACCGATGTACGTTATTACCCGAGGAATGCCCAGAAGATACCATTATCTTGCCTATATATACTGCCTGTTCGGCATTATCGCTGCCTTCGGTGTGGGGAACGCAACGCAGGTCAATACGCTGATTGGTGGCATTAACAGTATGTGTACATATTTGGGACGCCCCTGTACAGATTTTACCAATCTGATTATCGGAATTGGTATGTCGATACTTATTACCGCTTTGTTCTTGGGCGGCGCTAAGCGGATTGGGGCTGCGGCGGAGACACTGGTTCCTTTTGCATCTGTTCTTTATGTGGTTATGGGTGTCGGCGTGTTTATATTTGGTTATGAGAGAATACCGGGGGCGTTTGCCTCAATTATTATTGGCGCTATTTCTCCCCAAGCCATAACCGGAGGAATGGTCGGGTCTGCAATGATAACATTACGAATTGGCGCTTCACGAGGGGTTTTTACCAACGAAGCGGGTATGGGGACAGCAGGAATCGCCCACGCATCGGCAAAGGTGCGGCATCCGGTGGAGCAGGGGCTGATGGGCATTGTAGAGGTGTTTGTAGATACCCTTGTCATCTGTACGATTACAGCGCTGGTCATCCTGTGCAGCGGCGTACCCATTCCCTTCGGAAATGACACCGGCATTTTACTTACCACACAGGCATTCTCAACCGTTTACGGTGGCTGGATAACGATACTTATAACAGGAGCGCTCTGCTGCTTTGCCTTTGCTACCGTTCTTGGATGGGGGTTGTATGGCGCTCGATGTGCGCAGTTTTTATTTGGCGAACAAACCTGGTACGTTTTTGTGGTTATTCAGGCGATTACTGTTGTTATAGGTTCTGTACTCGATACTGGAACCATCTGGCTGTTTGCGGATACCATTAACGGACTGATGGCAATCCCAAATCTGCTGTCATTAATCTATTTGATACCAAAGGTGAGAAGTCTTGTGAAAGACTATGGAACAAAGAAAGAATAACTTGACAAAAATTGGTCCATAATGGTAAAATAACAAAAAATCGCAGTGATCGAAAAGAGTAGCGGAGACAGAGCTTTTCAGAGAGAAGGGGTCGTTGGCTGGAAGCCCCTTGGGTGTTGTTCCGTGAAAGTGCGTTCGGGAGCGATCATAGGAATAGTTATAAATGAGAGTGGAACCGCGAGTTGTATAACCCGCCTCTTGTGCTGCGGCACAGGAGGCTTTTTTATTTGAAATTTATTGGAGGTAATACTATGTATCTTTATAATTCTCTTTCCCATAAAAAGGAGCTGTTTGTTCCCAATAACCACGATGTTGTCAAAATGTATACCTGTGGTCCTACGGTGTACCACTATGCTCATATTGGTAATCTGCGTACCTATATTATGGAGGATGTGCTGGAAAAGAGCCTTCGGTATTTAGGCTACAATGTTCTGCGTGTAATGAATATTACCGACGTTGGTCACCTGGCATCCGATGCAGATACCGGTGAAGATAAGATGCTCAAGGGCGCAAAGCGTGAAAATAAGTCTGTTATGGAAATTGCCCAGTATTACACAGACGCTTTTTTTTCAGACTGCGCTAAGCTGAATATTAAGACACCTGAGATTGTACAGCCTGCTACCGGCTGTATAGCAGAATTCATTCAAATCGTTGAGGGCTTGATTGAAAAGGGCTTTGCTTACGTTGCCGGCGGTAACGTGTATTTTGATACTTCCAAGCTGGAGAACTACTACGTCTTTAATGATCACGATGAAGAGGACTTGGCGGTTGGTGTTCGTGAGGGCGTTGAAGAGGATACGAATAAGAAGAACCGTAATGACTTTGTCTTGTGGTTTACCAAGAGTAAATTTGAGGACCAGGCCCTGAAATGGGAATCCCCCTGGGGCATCGGCTATCCCGGTTGGCACATTGAGTGCTCCGGTATTTCTATGAAATATCTCGGCGAGGATTTGGATATCCACGCAGGTGGCATTGATAATGCTTTCCCCCACCACACCAATGAGATCGCTCAGTCCGAGAGCTATTTGGGTCATAAGTGGTGCAATTACTGGTTCCATGTCCACCACCTCAATACCGATAGCGGTAAAATGTCTAAGTCCAAGGGCGAATTTTTAACGGTTAGCCTGTTGGAGCAGAAGGGCTATGACCCTATGGCTTACCGCCTGTTCTGCCTTCAGAGCCATTATCGCAGAAACCTTGTATTTTCCTGGGAGAATCTGGATAATGCCGCTGTGGCTTACCAGAAGCTTGTGGCAAAGATTGCAACACTCAATGGCGGCGGTGAGATAGAGCAGGAAGCCCTCGCAGCGTTGAAGGAGCGGTTTGCAGGCGCGCTGAACGGCGACTTAAATACCTCCCTTGCCGTAACAGCGGTATATGATGTGCTGAAAGCGAAGTGTAGTGATGCCACAAAACTGGCTGCTTTGGCTGATTTTGACCAGGTGCTTTGCCTGAATCTTCTGCAGGCTGCGGAGTCCCTTCGTAAGAAAGAAGCGGAAGAAGCTGCTGCATCTGCCGATCCCGAGATTGATGCACTGGTGCTGGCACGTACTGAGGCTAAGAAAGCAAAGAATTTTGCGGAGGCTGACCGTATCCGCGATGAATTGAAAGCCCGCGGTATTGAAATTATTGATACTCCCCAGGTCACAAAGTGGAGAAAAGTATGAAGCTTTTAATTTTGGATGGTAATAGCGTGATTAACCGCGCCTTTTATGGCGTAAGACCGCTGACCACCAGAGATGGATTGTTTACAAATGCCATATACGGCTTCTTGAATATCCTTGAGAAGATCGAAAAGGAAGAACAGCCTGATGCGGTCTGTGTTGCCTTTGACCTTCACGGACCTACCTTCCGTCATAAGATGTACGACGGCTATAAGGCAACCCGCCATAAAATGCCCGACGAACTTGCCCAACAGATGCCTGTTATGAAGCAGGTGCTGACTGCTATGAACATTCCGATTTATGAATGTCAGGGCTGGGAAGCAGACGATGTGGTAGGAACAGTTGGCAGAGTTTGCTGCGCTAACAACTGGGAATGCGTAATTGTTACCGGCGACCGAGACAGTTTGCAACTGGTTGATGATTGCGTTCATGTGAAACTGGTCATTTCCCGTCCCGGGCAGACTACTGCAACGCTGTATGATCCGAAACTTTTCCGTGAGGAGTATGGCTTTGATCCTATCCATATGGTAGATTTGAAGGCTCTGATGGGGGATAGCTCGGATAATATTCCCGGTGTTGCCGGCGTGGGTCAAAAGACTGCCACAGATCTTTTGCTTAAGTTTCGCACGCTGGATGGTGTCTATGCCAATCTGGATGATCCATCTATCCGTCCTAAGCTCAGAGAGAAGCTGGAGGCAGGAAAGGAAAGCGCTTATCTTTCCTATGATCTTGCAACTATCCGCAGAAATGCGCCCATTGACTTTACGCCAATGGATGCGGTGGTACAGCCCTATAACCGTAGTGAGCTTTATAAGCTGTTTGTGCGCCTTGAATTCGTTAAACTGATTGATAAGTACGGACTGCGTGGCGCAGATGTGGAAGAAATACAGCCGGTGGTTGCTTATGAAAAGCTGCCTGTTTTATCTTCGTTACCCCAATGCTGCGCGCAATATGCGATCTATATCGCGCCGGATGGTTCAGTAGGCTTTGCGTGCAAAGACAGTGTTTGTGCGGTTACGCCTATGGAAGCGCTGTATTTGGCAGAACTTCTGCCGGAGGGAAGCTGCATTTGCCACGATGCAAAAGGAACGCATCATCAGTTGGATGCTCTGGGTCTGCCTTTCGGAAAAGTTATTTTTGATACGGCCCTTGCAGCTTATGATTTGAATTCCTCACAGACGGATTACCCCGTTTCCAAGCTGGCAACTAACTACCTTGGTGTATCTGTAGATGATAATGATCCTGTCGCCTGCGCAGAAGCAATTTGGAATTTAATGCCTGTTTTGCTGACCGAGTTGCAAAAAACAGGGATGGAAAGTCTATATCAGGATATCGAGTTGCCCTTGTGCAATGTCCTGTACCGTATGGAAAAAGCCGGTATTGCAATTGACAAAAGCCAATTGACTCAGTTTGGTGATATGCTGTCCGCAAGAATTGCAGATTGTGAATCGCTAATCTTTTCTTACGCGGGTGAACCTTTTAATATCAACTCCACCAAGCAGCTTGGTGAGTTGCTTTTTGAGAAATTAGACTTGCCACCTGTAAAGAAAACAAAGACCGGTTACTCAACCAATGCGGATGTGCTGGAAAAACTGAAGGACAAGCACCCGATTATTCCGGCGATTATGGATTATCGAATGCTTGCTAAGCTGAAATCCACCTACGCAGATGGTCTCTTGAAGGTAATTGGTGAGGATAATCGCATCCACACAACATTCCAGAATATGGTTACCGCTACCGGTAGACTCTCCTCCACAGAGCCAAACCTGCAGAATATTCCCGTGCGTACGGATTTGGGCGCTGAGATTAGAAAAATGTTTATTCCTCGGCCTGGTTATGTCCTTGTAGATGCAGACTATAGCCAAATTGAGCTGCGTGTTCTTGCCCATATTGCTGATGATAAAGTGATGCAGGAAGCCTTTATAAGTGGTGTGGACATTCATACCGCAACGGCCTCTCAGGTCTTTGGCGTGCCCGCTGAGGAGGTAACATCTCTACAGCGTCGACACGCAAAGGCAGTTAATTTCGGCATTGTTTACGGCATCAGCGAATTTTCGCTTGCGGATGATATTGGTGTTAGTCGATTTGAGGCCAAGCGGTATATTGACAGCTACCTGGATAACTACAAAGGCGTTTCCGCTTTTATGAAGAATGTAGTAGAGGATGCAAGAACCTCCGGTTATACAAAGACTCTTTACGGTCGTCGGCGGTATATTCCTGAACTGAAAAATACGAATTATAATCTACGACAGGCCGGTGAGCGAATTGCCCTTAATGCGCCTATTCAAGGCACTGCTGCGGATATAATGAAGCTTTCTATGCTGCGGGTGGATGCTGCGCTCAAGGAGTATTTTCCGGAGGCGCGTTTGCTGCTGCAGGTCCATGACGAACTGATCGTGGAGTGCCCCGAGACCATAGCGGATCAGGTTGCTGCCCTGGTTAGCCAGGAGATGGCATCCGTAGCTGAACTGAAAGTACCGCTTCTTGCGGAAGCAAAGTGGGGAAAGAGTTGGTTTGTAGCAAAATGATTTCCTATGAAATGATGAGATTAGATCATATTTCTGCAGTTGCTCAGCTGGAACGGGATAGTTTTTCTATGCCGTGGAGCGAGAACGTGCTTCAGGCGGAACTGAATAATCCACTGTCATTGTGGATTGTTGCTGTGGAAGATGACGCGGTTATTGGATATGTGGGTTCTCAGATCGTACCGGATGAAGCGGATATGATGAATCTTGCGGTAAGCAATGACCATAGACGCAAGGGAATTGGACGAGAGCTTGTGTGCAGCCTTTTAACCGCACTTAAGGACCGGGGAGTACGCAGCTTAACCCTCGAGGTTCGCGCTTCTAACGCTCCTGCCTGCGCCCTTTATGAAAACCTTGGCTTTTTACAGGTTGGCAGGCGTCCTAACTATTATCAAAAACCAAAAGAGGATGCGCTGATCCTTAGAAAGGAGTGGCAAATTTGAATATATTAGCAGTAGAATCCTCCTGTGATGAAACCGCAGTTGCGGTTGTTCGGGATGGCCGTAAGGTACTTTCCGATGCCATTTCTTCTCAGGTGGAGCTTCATAGAGCTTACGGCGGCGTGGTGCCGGAAATAGCTTCCCGGAAGCATATTGAGGCAATCTATACCCTCGCTGATCGTGCGCTGTCTGAAGCAGGTCTTGATAAGACGGATATTGATGCGGTTGCTGTAACCTACGCACCCGGACTGATTGGTGCAGTGCTTGTTGGTGTGAATTTCGCAAAAGCGGCCGCACTGGCGCTTAATAAGCCCCTGATTCCGGTGCATCATATCCGTGGCCACATTGCTGCCAACTACCTGGCGTTTCCTGATCTCGAGCCGCCTTTTCTGTGCTTGGTAGTGTCCGGCGGTCATACGATGATCATTGATGTGCAGGACTACACCAAAATGGAAATTTTGGGTACGACCTTGGACGATGCCGCCGGTGAGTGCTTCGATAAGGTTGCCCGGGTTTTGGGTATGCCTTATCCCGGCGGTGCAGCGTTAGATAAAGCGGCAGTTAGTGGATATGAGAGTAAGTATCCGCTTCCCAGACCTAATTCTGCCAATAATCCCTTGGATATGAGCTTTTCCGGTCTCAAAACTGCGGCTCTTAATCTTATCCACCACGCGGAGCAAGTAGGGGAGGCGCTGGATATTCCCAGCCTTTGCGCTTCCTTCTCCGGCGCCGTATCGGATATGTTAGTGCCCAGAGTGCAGATGGCATTGGAAACGACGGGACGTAAGAAGTTGGCTGTTGCCGGCGGTGTTGCGGCAAATTCCAGAATTCGCCGTGATATTTCGTTGATGGCTGAAAAGTTTGGCGCAGAAGTCTATTTGCCACCCCTTTCCCTGTGTGGCGACAACGCATCGATGATTGGCGCGCAAGCTTACTACGAGTATCTTGCAGGGAACACAGCCGGTATGGAACTCAATGCCTATGCAACCAAGTCCATTTTGGGTGAAACCCTTTGATTTTGCGATGTTAAAACGAGTTTATTCCCTGAATGAATTACCGTTTGGCAAGCTAATGGAGGTTTACGAGGAAGGCAATCGAGAAAACGGAGCTGAAAGATACCCTCGTTTGCCGGAGAATTTGCAGATTCTTGAGGCCGAGCAGGATTTCTATGCTTATCTGCGGACTTTCTTTCGCCAAGAGGACTCCTTTTATGCACTTTGGTATACGGAGGACCTATTGGCTTCTGCATTGCGAGTAGAGCCATATGAGGATGGTTATTTGATTGCCGCACTGGAAACAAAGCCGGATCAAAGGAACCAGGGGTATGCCAAAGCCCTTTTATCTGCGGTCTGTCAGCAGTTAGTGTCTGAAGGTAAAATGCCGATCTATTCCCATATCGCAAGAAACAATTTCCCATCTCAAAAAGTCCATATCTCCTGCGGATTTACGGAAATTCTGCCCTATAGCCGCTATGCAGATGGCAAAGTCAACGATTACTGCCAAACTTATTGTTATAACAAAAAGACACTGTGAAACATCACAGTGTCTTTTTATTAAGCATATTTTTCTGCAAGGTAGGCGATTGCCTGCTTGTAACCGTCCAAGCCCTGGCCTTTGATTGTCTTTTCGCAGTAGAGTGCAGGATAGGAGAAGCGGCGAAATTCCTCTCTGGAATCTACATCGGAAATATGCACCTCAACGGCAGGAATAGAGACTGCTTTGAGCGCATCTAAAATAGCGACAGATGTGTGGGTATAGGCCGCTGGATTGATTACAATTCCGTCGTAGACGCCATAGGCTTCCTGAATTTTATCAACGATTACACCCTCGTGGTTGGATTGAAATTGGGTAACGGATATACCCAATTCAATGCCGGTATTTTCCAGTAGTGTTAGTAGGTCTTGGAAGGTTTGCTTGCCATAAACGCCGGGTTCACGGATGCCAAGCATGTTGATGTTAGGCCCGTTAATTACAAGGATTTTCATTTTATAGACCTCCAAGTATTCTTTCAGCAGTTATTTCCGGGGATGTATTATTATCAACCGTCAGGTCGGCAAAAGCGCTATACAGGGGCGCGCGCTTATGATACATTTCCACAAGATTGTTGTTTTGAGAGAGAGGACGGCCATCTGTGGGAAGGTTAGAAATATCTCTTTTTAACCATATTATCTTGCCATTTTGGTGCAATAGTGGATAGTTTTCCGCACGGGTAACGCATCCACCGCCTGTAGCAATAACAAGACCTGAACCTTTGCAGATTTCGCCCAGAACAGATGTTTCCAATTCCCGGAAAACAGCCTCACCGCTATTTGCGAAGATTTCGGGAATAGAAATTCCTGCTTTTGCTACGATTGCAGCATCTACATCCACAAAGGTACGTCTTGTTTTTTCTGCGAGCAGTGCGCCTACAGTAGATTTGCCACACCCGGGCATACCGATGAGAACGATGTTCTCCATCTGTGATTTTAGAATTTCATATATTTCCGAAATCCTGCTGTCTGAAATTTTTGTTCCGGTGAACCATTCAGCGCTTTCTTTGGCCTGCGCAATAAGCATCCACAGGCCGTTTTCAGCAATTAATCCTCTTTTTTCTGCGTCCAAAAGGAGCTTAGTACGGGCAGGATTATAGATTAGATCTATTACACCTTCTAATTGGAGGAATAAGGAAAGATCAATAGCAGCAGCGCCATTATCCGGATACATACCCACAGGGGTTGCGTTTACAATGACGGAGGCATCCTTGTGTAAATCAAGATTTTGGTAGTTGTTCTCACCGTAGCGGGAGATAATGATAACATTTGCATTTTGTTCCTGCAAAACAGCTTCTACCGTTACGGCCGCACCGCCGCTGCCTAGAACGAGCACTTTCTTTCCGGATACGGACAAGGCGCTATTTTTCAGAAGGGAAGCAAAGCCGAAATAATCGGTATTGTGCCCGATCAGGCGGCCGTCATTCGCCTTTATAATGGTATTTACAGAACCGAGGCGCTGTGCCTGGGGGGATAATTCATCACAGTAGGGGATGACCGCTTTTTTATAGGGCATGGTAACATTGATGCCATCGAAGTGTTTCTTTTTGAAGAATCCCTCTAAATTTTCCGGCTCAACCGGAAATAAATCGTATTGGTATGTTCCGAGACGGCTGTGAATTTTTGGTGAGTAGCTATGGGTCAGGTGTCTGCCAAGTAATCCGCAGTTCATGATAACACCTCGGTGCATTCGCAATTGGTTGTGCGGTTTTGATAGTCCCGGCTGAGTGAAAAAAGTACTTTGTAGAGGTCTACAGCGTATTGCTCCATTTCAGGACCGGCTTTTACAGCGATTTCACGGAGCTTTGCCTCCTCACGCTCAGGATCAAGCGTAGGCAGATGATTCTCTTTTTTGTAAGCACCGATCTCTTGGGCGACCTGCATTCTCTGTACAAAGAGCTTTACGAGCTGGTTGTCGATGGTGTCTATCTGCTTCCGTAGTTCTTTTATATCCATAGTCAGATCTCCTGTTTTCGTGCCAAATATGCATCGTATAGAGCAATGGCGGCAGCTGCTTCAATGACAGGTACAGCGCGGGGGACGATACAAGGATCGTGCCGTCCGTGAACGATCAGTTCACAGGACTCCATTTTCGAGAGTGAAATACTTTGCTGCGTTTTTGCAATAGAGGAAGTTGGCTTAATCGCTGCGGTAAAAACAAGGGGCATACCGTTTGTGATGCCGCCGAGGATACCACCGGCGTGATTGGTTTTTGTAACTACTTTGCCGTCAACAATGTCAAAGGCATCGTTGTTCTGGCTGCCACGCAGATAACTGCTGGTAAAGCCTACGCCGAAGTCAACACCTTTCACAGCCGGGATACCATAGACAATGGAAGCAATCCGGCTTTCCATACCGCCAAACATAGGGTCGCCCCAACCGGCAGGGAGACCGGTAACAATGCATTCGATAATACCGCCTACACTGTCGCAGTCGGCTTTTGCTTCAGCGATTGCTTTCTGCATAGCTATACCGGCTTCTTTGTTGAGCACAGGGAAATCATCGTCAATGCAGATGGGTGTCTGGCTTGTATAATCCGGAGAAATCGGGTCGTCCGCAATACCTGCCAGTACGGAAATATGCGCCCGGATGTGAATGCCCATATTTTCCAGCCATTGTTTACACAGACCACCGGCAATGCAAAGAGGCGACGTCAGTCTGCCGGAAAAGTGACCGCCGCCTGCAACGTCCTGAAAACCCTTGTATTTGACTTGGGCAGTA
Source organism: Faecousia sp. (assembly GCA_045658625.1). Taxonomy (GTDB): domain Bacteria; phylum Bacillota; class Clostridia; order Oscillospirales; family Oscillospiraceae; genus Faecousia. The sequence continues at coordinate 12,453 of JAZOVI010000126.1, read as the reverse complement.
TAATCTGCGTGTCCGGGTCTGGGACAATCCAAAAGGGAAGCATAATCGGCTGAGCGGGTGTTGGTATTTTTGATGATTGCAGCAATAGGTGCACCGCAGGTGTAACCGTTTACGATACCGGAAAGAAACTCCGGGGTGTCCGCTTCTTTTCGGGTTGTAGCATAGGCTTTCCCACCTGGTGAACGCCGGGAGAGAAATGCCAGTAAATTTTCCTCGTCAACGGGTAAACCGGCAGGAATCCCGTCCAATGTCATACCGATGGCTGCGCCGTGGGACTGACCGAAAATAGATAATTTGAGATTTTCACCGTACGTGCTGCTCATATTTACCTCCTAAAGATCTGTAGACCTCCCAAAAGGCGGGATAGGATTTTGAAACGCATTCTGCGCCGAGAATGGTTACAGGTCCGTCTGCGATTGTAGCTGCGATTGCTGCAGACATAGCAATCCGATGATCGTTTTCACTGTTTATTACACAACCGTGGAATTTCCCGGGAAATACCGTAAGCGTATTCTCATCAGCTTCTGCTTGAACGCCAAATGCGCGGAGCATGGCAATCGTAGATGCTACCCGGTCAGATTCCTTTAGACGCAGGCGAGTAATATCCGAGAATTTGCCGCCGTTACCTGCTGCTGCAGCGATGCTGAGAATGGGAACAAGGTCCGGAATATTGGAAGCAGAGATGTTTATTGGTTGGTTTGCAGTCAAAATATTTTTGCAGACTCGGTCGCCTTGAGGAGAATCATCCCGGAGACCCTGAACGTCAATTTCATTCCCCAATGCGTTAGCGGCAAGAAAGAATGCGCCATTGCTCCAATCTCCCTCAACTGTAAGCGTACCAGGGCTTTTCAAAGGGAAGGCAGGAGAGATGCAGTCGTTATCCAACATTGCGCCAAAGGCAATCAGCGCCCTACGGGTCATTTCAATGTAGGGGCGTGATTCGATTTTTCCGGTAATGTTAAGGCTGCTTGGAGCATCCAAAAGAACAAGGGCAAACATAAGACCGGTGATAAACTGACTGGATACATTTCCGGCTATGCTATACGAACCGGGTTTCAACTTTCCGCTGCACAGGACGGTGTTTTGGCTTGGTTTTGTGATGGAGCATCCCATTCGCTCCATTTCTTCTTTCAGAGGGGAAAGGGGGCGGTCAGGAAGACGACCTGCCATTTGGAATGTAGCTTCCACACCCAAAGCCCCTGCAATCGGCAGCAAAAAGCGAAGGGTAGAACCGCTTTCCCGGCAATTAAGGATGGCTTTATCCGGAATCTGCCGTACAGGCATAATATGATAGCCCCATTCCGTTCTGCTGACCTGTGCGCTCAGTGAATTGAGGCAATCTGCGGTTGCGGAAATATCCTCATTTGTTTCCGGACAGATAATTTCAGTGGCCTTATCTGCAAAAGCTGCGCATATGAGAAGCCGATGGGCTTGGGATTTGGATGGTATGATTTGTACGCTGCCGGTCAGTTTTACCGGATAGATGGTGATATCCATGTTAAAGTCCTGCTTCAAAGAAGGATTTGAGTTCGCAAATGGGTGTTGGGCAAAGTGAGCATTCGCCGATTTTTCGAGGGAGAACCAGGTTCATTGTTCCTCCAAAGCGCTTCTTATCAGAAAGAGCGTTTTCTGCAAGCTCAGCAGCCGATAGGGGAGTGCTGCTGGGAAGTGCAAACTGGTTCAGAATATTTATTATATCATTATAGACGGCTGGTTCGCAGAGACCGTTGACAGCGCTAGCTTTTGAAATCACTGCCATACCGATAGCTACAGCCCTTCCGTGCGAAATGGTATAATTGCTGCATTTTTCAATGCTGTGGCCCACGGTATGCCCAAAATTCAGCATTTGCCGGGCACCGGTGTCAAACTCGTCTTCCATAACAACATTGCGCTTTAATTCAATGCAGCGGGAAATGACAAATTCACGATCAAATGCCATTCCGTTTGTCTGCAAATGAGAAAACAGCTCCGCATCATAAAGAATACCGTACTTTATAACTTCTGCGCAACCATCGATGAAAATATCCTCCGGTAATGTGCTTAGTGATGAAATATCGCAAAGAACCATTGCCGGCTGATTGAATGCGCCAACGAGATTTTTACCAGCAGGCAAGTCTATGGCAGTTTTACCGCCAACGGAGGAGTCTACCATTGCCAGCAGGGAAGTGGGAACCTGAATATAGGGAATACCCCGCAGATAGGTCGCTGCCACAAAACCGGTTATATCTCCCACAACACCGCCACCCAGGGCAATCAGTAAATCACCGCGGGTGATGCTGTTTTCTGCAAGAAAGTTGAGAATACGAATATACTGCTCGCAGTTTTTGCTTTCCTCGCCAGCTGGGAGGATATAGTGAAGGAGGCTATATCCCGCACCTGCAAGGGAAGAGCAGACAATATTGCCGTAAAGCGGCCAGACATTGCTGTCACTGACAATAGCGATTTTGCAGCCGGTTTTGATTTGCGATACATAGGAGCCGATGTTGGGAATAAGGCTTTCTCCAACATAAATAGGATAGTCTTTAGATGCATTTACAGCAATAGTTCTCATCCGTCAACCTCCTCTTTGCGTCTGCGACCTTCATCAAGAAGGGCTATCAGTTCAAGTTCGTTACTCTCTTCAATTGCATTGCGGTATTTTTGCAGGTTTTCAATATAGGTGTCAAGCTCGTTAAGAACATTTTCGCGGTTGGAAAGGAAAAGTTCAGCCCACATTTGTGGGTTAAGCCAGGCAACTCGGGTCAGATCCTTATAGCTGCCTGCAGAATATCCTTTGTGTGCCAGTGCCGTAGGGGATTTTATATAGGCGTTGCTGACAATATGGGGCATTTGCGAGGTAAATGCAATCATTTTATCGTGCTCTTTTGCTGTCGTAACAGAGAAAGAGCCAAAATTGCAAGGGGAAAGGGCTTCCTTAACCCGGGACAGCAGCGCCGGATCGTCATAGACGGGAGGGACAAGCACCATGGGCGCGCCTTGAAAGAGGTTGGAGCGGCTGTACTTAAATCCTGAAAAGTGGGAGCCGGCCATAGGATGTCCACCTACAAAGGTGAAACCGTATTTAGCGGCAACAGGGAAACATCTGGCGCAAATTTGCTCTTTGATACCGCAGCAATCTATAACAAGGGCATTTTTACTTATAAATCTGCCATTTTCCTCCAGCCATGCCGCAGATCCGCTGGAATAAATCGCAAGCAGGATCAGGTCGCAGGAGGAAATGGTTTCCTCTGTCAGACGTGCGTGTACAGCACCGGCAAGGATGGCAAAATCCAATATAGCAGTATCTTTTTCCGCTGCATAAACAGTATGCTCTGCTTTGGCATAGGCGCGGGCAAGGGAACCGCCAATGAGACCAAGTCCCAGAATGCCTACCTTCATACAATAACCTCGCGGATGCGGCGTACACGGCGATTAAGTTCATCAAATTGCGCCGGTGTAAGGGATTGTGCGCCATCGCAGAATGCGCAGGTAGGATTGTTGTGCACTTCTACCATAATACCATCTGCGCCGGCAGCGGCCGCAGCAGCGGCCATGGAAGGAACAAGGGCAGAACGGCCTGTGGCGTGGCTGGGATCAACAACGACGGGTAGGTGGCTCAACTCATGAAGTACAGGCACAGATGACAAGTCTAAGGTGTTGCGGGTATAGTTTTCATAGGTGCGGATGCCACGTTCGCAGAGAATAATGTTTTCATTGCCTTCGCTCATAATATATTCCGCGCTCATAAGAAGCTCCTGCAAGGTGTTGGCAAGACCGCGCTTCAATAGAATTGGTTTTTTGGTTTTACCCAACTCCTGGAGAAGATCAAAGTTCTGCATATTTCTCGCGCCAACCTGGATGATATCTACATCAGCAAACAGATCCAGGTTGCGAATGTTCATAATCTCTGTGATGATGGGAAGACCGGTTGCTTTTTTTGCTTCCAGTAAAAGTCGGATACCTTCGTCCTTTAGTCCTTGGAAAGCGTAGGGAGAGGTTCTGGGCTTGAAAGCGCCGCCACGCAGGATGTCTGCGCCGGATTCCTTGACCGCTGTGGCAACTTCAATAATCTGCTCCATAGATTCCACAGAGCAGGGTCCTGCGATCATAGCAAAATAACCGCCGCCAATGCGGACATTTCCTACCTGAACGATTGTATCATTTGGGTGAAATTTCCGGTTAGCCTGCTTAAACGGCTCAGATACACGCTTTACGCTGGAGACAATTTCCAGACTGTTGAGGAGCTCCATATCTATGCGGCTGGTGTCTCCAACAAGACCTAGGACGGTAACCTCCTTGCCTTCGGAAATATGAACATCAACATTCATATTTTTTAGCCAGTTAACGAGGTTTTGGGTTTGCTGAGCTGTGGTACCGCGTTTCAATACTGCGATCATACAATCATCTCCTAAAAAAATAACTGCACAGATTAGAGTCTGTGCAGCGCATAAAGTAAATGGAATACTTAAAAATTTGTGCAACACAAAACTCTATTACTTTTTCAGAAAAAAGTAATAGTAGCCAAAATAAAACTGTGCTGCAACAAATAATGCAGTCATCGGAATTCCTCCTGAGGAAAACTTATAATAAGTATACCACCCTGATTTGAATTATGCAATAGTTTTTGCATTTTTTCTTGGAATTTCCTGCGTTTATGTCTATTATCATTTTACTTTCTGGCAATCAGTGAGCGCTTGTTCTAATTCTTTGGGATTCTTCCAGCGCTTGGTGGGAATGGGAGCGCAAGCTTTCATTATCACTGACGATAGCGCAATGTCTGCGCCATCCGGTGGCTTTTTTATACTTTCCGGGCGTTTACCACCAGTAAGCGCTTGATACATCACTGCACCAACACTATAAACATCGGCGTTATCACTGATGACGGAGAGCAGGTCATGGCACTCCGGTGGTGTATATACAGTTTGGTAGCGTTTTGGGAGCGGGGTGTAAGGGAGTGATGAGATGGGGGTGAAGCCAACATCGCCAATTTGAAATTGACCTTTTGGTGAGAGAAAAATGTTCTCAGGTTTTATGCCTATATACATAAAACCGGCTTTGCGGCATTGCGTTAAGCCACGGCAAAGATGTATCCCCAATTCGATGATGTCTTCCCGGCTAAGATTGACTTTATTCAGCAGTGCAGCCAGACTTCTTCTATAGGGCGAAAGAAGCCATACATCGTATCCCAAATCGCTTTTCTGCTCTGTTTGGCAAACTGTAAAATGAGAAAAATAATCAGAATAGGAAAGCGCGTTCAAAACGGCTGCCTGCTTGCATAACTGCCTGGCTTGCTCCCTGTAGTATGCATTTATTTTCTCTATATTCGGAAACGCACCCGTGAGAAGAAATGCCTCGGTTGTAGCAGCCTTTGCGGGGAAAGAATGAACCTTTACAATATAGCGGTTACCGTTATCTCTATCTGTTGCCGGGTAACAGCAAATTCCCTCCCGGGAGGAGAATGCTTCACCAAGGGAATAGTGCATAAAAATGTTTGATGTTGACGGATATGACAAAATCATTGCCTCCTTTTCGGTCGTGTTTTTCATAATAGATTGTTAAAATGAAAAATTCCACCGAATTTTGTTGCCTGCCTTGATAATTCTGATCTTGCTTGGTATAATTAAGCAAAATGCAACTAAAGGCAGGATAATTATGGAACGGCTCAGTAATGTTAAGTTATACTTATTCGATATGGACGGTACGCTGTATCTTGGCCAGAGATTGTACGACTTCACCAAAGAATTGTTGCAAGCGATCCGGGATTCCGGCAGGAAATATCTGTTTGTAACCAATAATTCATCAAGAAGCGTGAACGACTATATTAAAAAGCTTAATAATATGGGCATTGCTGCCGAATATGAGGACTTTGTTACATCCTCTCAAGCAACAGCTTATTATTTAACGCAGCATCACAAGCAGGACAGGCTGTTTGTCTGTGGTACTGAATCCTTAAAGGCGGAATTAACTGAAGCTGGATTCGCAATTACAGAAGATCCGGAGCAAGTAGACTGCATTGTAATGGGGTTTGATACGGAGTTAACATTCCGTAAGCTTGAAATTGTCAGCAAACTCCTGTGCACAAGGGATATTCCATACATTGCAACCAATGGAGATTACGTATGCCCTACGGAGTTCGGTAGTGTTCCGGATTGCGGCAGTGTATGCGATATGCTTTTTAATGTTTCAGGAAAGCGGCCTTTGGTGATTGGAAAGCCTGCGACCTTGATTCCGGAGCTTGCTATGGCGCGCACGGGGTGCAATGCACAAGAAACAGCGATGATTGGAGATCGCCTATATACGGATATCCGCTGCGGACTAAATGCCGGCATTTTGTCGGTACTTGTATTAAGTGGTGAGACGAATGAGGAAATGCTGCTGCGATCTGATATTAAGCCGGATATTGTGCTCTCGGATGCTTCGCTCCTGATGCAGACAATGTAACAAAATCTTCTAAAATTCTATGTATAATTTTAATAAAAAATGGTTGTATAAATCTGAAATCAATGCTATAATAAACGAAACGAAAACAGAAGGTGGGGTTAATTTATGAGTAAAATTATATGTGATGTTTGCGGCGCTGCCTATCCCGAGACATCTTCCCGTTGCCCCGTGTGTGGCAGTGTACATTACGGCACACCGGAGCCTACTTCCAATGCAACAGTAACTACCCGCAGAGAGCGGGACACCACACGCGCTTCCTCAAATCGCAATGCCGGATCCAATAATGGCAAGCGCAGAAAGAAGAGCAAGAAGAATAGCCAGTTTAGTAAGTACCTGGCAATCGGCGTTGCGCTGATTGTTTTGCTGGTGATTCTGATCAGTATGCTGGTATCTTCCTGTGATAGCGGGAATACACCTACTGAACCTCCTGTTACAACTGCGCCTCAGGATACCACACTTCCCGAAAAGCCGTGTACAAGCATTACGCTCTCTGTACAGAGTGTCAATCTGACAGAGTTTGGCCAAAGCTTCCCCTTGTCTGTTGTTTGCACCCCTGAGGATACTACTGACTTTGTTACTTTCTCTTCCAGCGATCCCTTGGTCGTTACGGTGGATGAGATTGGCAATCTGGTGGCTATCGGTCCCGGTACTGCACAGATTACCGTTACCTGCGGCGATGCAACTGCTGTATGTGAAGTAACCTGCAGCATGCAGGAGGAAACAGAGCCTCCTACGCTGCCTCCTGAAACTCTTGTTTTGAATCGTAGCGATTTCACCTTGAGCTATAAGGGCGCTACCTGGCAGCTTTACAGCGGTGATATTGATAAGAGCCTCATCACCTTTACTTCCGCAAATGAGGCGGTTGCAACGATTGTAAACGGCAAGGTTACCGCTGTTGGTAGGGGTGTAACAACCGTTTATGCAGAGTACGGTGATCAGAAGGTTTCCTGCATTGTTCGTTGCAGCTTCCAGGACGACACCACCACCGAAGGTAACGGAGGCGTTCAGGAAGATAATGGTACAACAGGCAACGGTGAATACACCTTGTGGAACACCTACGGACGTGAGCACGATAATGATGCTTCCATCAAGGTAGGCGAAAGTGTTCAGATTTTCCTGAAGGATTCCGCCGGTAATAAGATTACTGTCGAATGGACAGCAAGCAGTGAAGGTATTATCACCATTGATGGCCGTCGGATTACCGGCGATGCACCCGGTGTTGTTACCATTACGGGAACATATGAAGATGTAGAGTATTCCTGCGTTATCCGTGTTTTCCCGGCAGCAGAAACCTAAGTATTATAGTAAAAACGGCAGTACGATCGTACTGCCGTTTTCATCATTCGGACCGCAGAAGAGAGTCCCTACGGAAAAGTGTAGTAATGCACCAAAGCCCTGCCAGACCGATGACCGTGTAAATGATTCTTGCGATCAGTGCATCTTGACCGCCAAAGAGCCAAGCGACAAGATCAAACTGAAAAAGGCCTACAAGTCCCCAGTTGAGTGAGCCGATAATAGAAAGAATCAATGCCAGTGTATCCAAGGTAATTACCTCCATTCCTGTATTTGGATATGCTTAGTATGTCAGAAAAATAGGGGAATATGCGTTGAAAATTCGGAGTACTTCTGCTATAATAGAAAAAAACAAGTTGGAGGCAGAAAATGACTACTTTGCAGGAAAGCGCTTTTGCAAAACTTAATCTCACTTTGGATGTATTGGATAAGCGGCCGGATGGCTATCACGATATCAAAAGCATAATGCAAACCATCTCCTTGCGAGATGATGTGGAAATTGACATTGGTACCGGAGAACCTTGGCGCTTGCTTTGCGATTGGGATACGATTCCTACTGACGAAAGAAATCTTGCCTGGAAGGCAGCAAAGATTTTTTTTGATACAACCGGCAAAGAAGCCGATGGTTTAGAAATCCGAATTACCAAAAGAATTCCTACGGAAGCAGGTCTTGGCGGCGGAAGCGCAGATGCCGCTGCTGTTCTGCGAGCGCTGAACCGCTACTATGATTACCCATTTTCCGTACTTGCATTAGCTGAGCTTGGGGCGCAGGTTGGCAGCGACGTTCCTTTCTGCGTGATCTGCGGCACTGCAATGGCGGAGGGGAGAGGTGAGCGGCTGCGGAAGCTCCCGGATATGCCTCAGGACTGCTGCTTTGTAATTTGCAAGCCGGATTTTTCTTCTTCTACCTCCGAACTGTATCGGAAGCTGGATGAAAAGGTGATTGCCCACCGCCCTGACCATCAGGCAATGGAAAGCGCGCTTCTTGCCGGTGATTTAGGAAAGATTGCAGAAAATCTCTGCAACGTGTTCGATCCTGTGATTACCCAGGAACATCTTGAAATCAATTACATCAAATCTATTTTTAACAGCTACGGTGCTGTCGGATATCAGCTGACTGGTTCCGGTTCGGCTGTATTCGCGATTGCGCCGACTTTCGAGCACGCCGCAGTGATGTGCAATATGCTCCGGGAAAACTATCCCCAGATTTATATTGCAAAGCCTGTATAATTCCTTCAAAATCCGTCCATACTGGAGTCATTTCAGTATGGACGGTGTTTTTTATGAAAAAAGCGATCTTATTTGTATGTTTATCCTTGTTTTTAAGCGGATTGTGTTTTACCCTGGATTGTTCTGCGGAAAAGATGCAATTAAGGGAGAATATTATCCGGCTGCACGTCGTTGCTAACTCCGATAGCGCTGAGGATCAGGCGCAAAAACTACGTGTTCGGGATGCGGTAAATGATTACTTAAGCCGAATTCTTGATGACGTAGTCTCCGTAAATGACGCAAAAGAAATCATTGCAGCAAACATTTCCAATTTGACGGCTGTTGCACAGAAGCAACTCTTAAAAGAAGGCTCTGCATACAGTGTAAATGTTCGTCTTAGTGAGGAGAGTTTTGATATCCGACATTACGACACCTTTTCATTACCTTCGGGCGTTTATACCTCCCTTAGAATTGAGATAGGGGAAGCAAAGGGAAAGAATTGGTGGTGCGTTGCATTTCCATCTCTGTGTATGCCGGCCACAAGTGAGAAATTTTCCGAGGTTGCAGCCAATGCCGGATTCTCTGACCAACTTACGGAGAGTATATCCAGAAACGACAAGATAGAAATTCGATTCTTTTTCCTGGATTTTCTTGGAAATCTTGAGAATTTCCTTTATAACCGATAAAATAACCCTACCATAATTGTGTGATTGTGTTATAATAATGGCACAAATATAAAGAGAGGTGACTAACTATTAAAAGTCAAGCCCAAGAGCAGAAAAATTATTCTGCCAAAAAAGGGCGCACTAAAGTAAGCCCTCTTTCGAGTGCTAAAAATTGAATTTTGAAAAGATCAGTGGATCATTGCCGGATCATAAGGGATGTTCTTGATTTGCAGGGTGTAGATAATCCGTAGCAGTTTCTTTGCAACATGGGTAAGTGCCACACGGTGAGGCTTGCCCTCCGCTCGCTTTTTCGCATAGTATTCAGCGAATACCGGCTCAAAAGTAATCAGTGGCAGGGTGGCATTCATAAGGGCGTAGCGCAGGTGAGAAGACCCGCGTTTGACTATATGACCACCATGTTCCGCTTGACCGGACTGGTAGTATCCCGGCTCCAGGCCAGCAAAGGAGAGCATCTGTGCCGGACCTTCAAATTTGCTTATGTCACCATACTCGGAAAGGATGGTTGCAGCTGTCAACTCTCCAATACCCGGAATGGTAAGGATCGGCGGATTCAATCCGCGAATGCACTCAGAGATCTGGACGGTAATTTCATCAATCTTGGCATCCAGCTGGTTTTCAATATCAATGATGATTTCCATTTGCTTGAGAAGGAAGTCGTCAGACCTGCCGACAGTATTCTTTGCCAAAGTTTTCAACTGTGCGAACTTAACCATAGAGAATTTACCGCGTGACTTTTTTCTCAAAGCTTCGTATGACTTGGCATTCATGTTGGCAATCTTCTCCGGACTTTGGTAATGAGAGAGTATGTAAAGAGCCGTCCCGGAGAATCTTCCGTCAAAGAAAGGTTTAAACTCCGGAAATACCTTGTCCAGAATGTTAGTCAGCTCTACAAGCTGCTTGGAATGCTGCCGAACCAAAGAATCCCGAAATCTCGTTAATGACTTTAGCTGATCCATATGATAGAATGACGGTGGATAGGGTTTGTACTCTACCGTCATGAGATATTGGGCTATGGATTGCGCATCCAGTGAGTCAGTTTTCGTATTTCTGAGTGATTTGCCGCGTACAAATCTTGAAATCAGAAGCGGATTGAACTCCATGAATGAGAAGTTGTTGCTTTCAAGAAACATCTTCAAGTTATGCCCGTAATGACCGGTAGACTCAAACCCTATTTTCTTTTCTCCGTCAAGGGCATTTAGTAATTCCTTGAATAATGAGAAACCTTCGCAGTCATTATTAAAAGACCACGAGGATGTGATGACATCGCCAAGCTCATCGATGATGGCGCAGTCATGCTTGAATTTTGAAATGTCGATTCCCACAAAGTACATTGGTTTCCTCCTTTTGAAATTTTGCACTGCTGTTTGCCACAGAGAACTTGTCCATGGATCCACGAAAAAATGAAACGTCAAAGCGTTAACTAACTGATTACCAATTCAGACAAGTCACTGTGGTTTGAGTCACCTCAGACCAGTCAAGCTGTAAGAAAATAGATACAAATCCACAGTGCTTGTACTGATTATAACGCAGGTAGCTACTCCTGCGAAACAATCTTTTTAAGAGAGGAGAAATGATAAAAACCACCCCTTTCGAGATGGTTTTTATTATACGTGATGATATGAAGAATATTCCTGTTTTTACTACAGAATACGGTATTGCAAGTCTGGTCTTGAAGGAAGTGCCCTATAAGCGTGTGGCATTTGTGCATATTCGCGATGTGCAGCCAGGTCAGCTGCATGAACATCTGAAAGAATGTATCGACTTTTGCCGTGTCGCCGGTGCGGAGCGGGTTCTTGCCGCCGGAAATGAGGGGCTAGAGGCATATCCTTTGCACAGCATTGCATATAAAATGTGCCTGTCCTGTATTCCGCGGGAATCGCTAGCAATGCTTTGGCCTGTAACGGCAGAAACGGTGGGCAGCTGGCGGGAAATTTACAATAACGCCATGGGTGATTATGACAATCATGCAACCTTAACCAAAATGGATGAAAAGAATATCATACAGTCCGGTGGAGCATATTTTGTTCACCGCGATGGGAAACTACTCGGTATCGGCTGGGTTGAGGGCGGTGAGCTGCTTGCCCTTGTCAGTGTGATTCCGGGGATGGGGGAGACCGTTGCCAGGACGCTTCTGGCCGTATCAGAAGCAGAGCAGATCACACTGGAGGTCGTGTCCACTAATGAACGGGCAATCCGGCTGTATGAACGGATGGGATTTGTGAAAACCGCAGAGCTGCGCCGGTGGTACCGGGTGCTGTAAAGGAGGCACGGCGTGGAAGATGTCTATTTGCTTATTGGCGCGATCATACTGCTGGTTGCACAGGTGCGGTGCTTTTTTGCAAAAAAAGTGTGGGTGCGGCTGATTCCGGTTCTGATTGTGGTGACACTGATGGTGTTTTGCTTGGTGATGTATGCGCTAAGCGGATGGACGAATTGGGCATATCTGATATTGCTGATGCTGCTGTTTGGCATACTGGCGGTTATGGGTTTGATGTGGCTGGCCTATGGTATCATTTGTGGAATCAGGAAAATGATGAGACCGGAGTAGATGTAAAGAAAAAATACTTGACAAGCGATGAATCGTGTGTTACAATACCGCAGGTATCAAGCGGAAAAGCTTGACAGGAGGTTTTCATGGACGTCATTGAGATTATTCTGCTGTATGATTACTACGGTGATCTGCTTACTGACCGGCAGCGTGAATGTTTTGAGATGCGTTACAATCAGGACATGTCTCTGGGAGAGATCGCTGAGGAATTGGGGATCAGTCGGCAGGGAGTCCATGACAATCTGAACCGTACCGAGGCACTGCTTCGCAATATGGAGGCCAAGACCGGCTGTGTCA
>JAZOVI010000125.1:0-14833 GCA_045658625.1 Faecousia sp. | reverse complement strand
GCCGTTTGTCTCCAAAATGGCGTACTGGACGGTCTGCAAATCCAAAACTCCCTTTTCCCGGAGATGACCGGTCAGCTCATCTAAGGTAACGCCGGTTTTTCGCAGGTTACCCTGGAGGATATTGCCGTTTTCTATTAAAATGACCGGCTTTCCGCACAGGAGTTTTCGGAGAAAGATACTGCGCAGGGAGAGGAAGGTTAGTGTCAGCTCCAAACCCAGCACCGTGAGAATGGGGATAATACCGGAATACAGGGGAATTGCCCCGTCTTGCATAGGGATGGAGGCAAGGTTGGCCACCAGCATGGTTACCACGAATTCCGATGGCTCCATTTGCCCGATCTGCCGTTTGCCCATCAGCCGGATGGCGAAAATCAGCACAAGGTATAAAACAATAGTACGAAGATAGGATAAAATCAAAACTGCCACCTCTTTCGGTAGAGTCAATTTGTGATAGCCTCACCCGACCTCGCTTTGCTCGGCCACCCTCCCCAAAGGGGAGGGTAAAACCTTCCCCTTTTGGGAAGGTGGCAAAAATCTTTGATTTTTGACGGATGAGGTAAATAAAAGGGGTTGAGGAGTGTGTGCTCCTCAACCCCTTACGGTTGTAGTTTTTCCTGTTTTGGGAAAAATATGCAATTAGTTCAGTTGGTTTTCAAAGATGTCCACATCGCCGATGGAGCCGACTTCAAAGTATTTGTCCAAAACGGCTTTGGCGACCTTGGACATTTGGGCGCCGCTGGCGGTCTTTTCACCGTAGACCGACATAGCAATCTCAGGATTTCTTGCCGGGGCGAAACAGACGAAAGAGCCGTTGGCGGGGATGCCGGTGCCGATCTGGGCAGTACCGGTTTTGCCGGCCACTTCCACAGGATAGTTCCGGAACACGCTGTAAGCTGTGCCGCCTTCCATAGAGGTAACCCGGAGCATACCGTCTAAGTATGCTTCGTAGGTCTCATCGGAAATGTGCATATGATTGGCAATCTCCGCCTGATTTTCTAAAATGAGGGAGCTGAAATCGGAGGAGACTACCCGCTTTAAGAAGGTGGCAGCGTACCGGGTGCCCCTATTTGCCAAGGTGGAGGCGTAGACACAAAGCTGGATGGGGGTGAACTGGTTGTCGTCCTGACCGATGGCGGCCAGAATCTGGTTGCCCTTGTACCACAGCTTGTCGTCCCCTGTGTGGAGAAGCTCCTTGGTGGCGGGATTTGCCCGATAGCCGGTGCGCTCCGGCAGCTCTGCGCCGGATTTCTCACCTAAGCCTAGGGCTTTGGCGGTTTCGTCCATTGCCTCAATGGAGATGTTATCGCCTACTTCATAGAAGAAGTAGTTACAGGAGTAGCGGAGAGCGTCTGCGCCGTTGATAGAGCCGTGGGTCTGATGCTCGTTGGTCCATTTCAGGCAGTTGGCGTGGAAACCCTTATATTTGGTGAACGAACCCAAATCCTTGATGATGGTTTGGGCGTTGTAGTCGCTCGACTCAAAAGCGGCGATGAGGGTGGACATTTTATAGGTAGAACCGGGGGCGTAGACACCTTGCAGCGCCCGGTTATACAGAGGACCGAAGGGGGCGTCCTTCAGCTCGTCATATTTTTCAAAGAAGGTACTAAGATCATAGGTGGGGTTGCTGGCGCAGACAAGAATCTGCCCTGTGCCGGGTTGGATTGCCACCACTGCACCGCCCTCTGCCTGTGTGCCATTGCTGCCGTTGCTGCCTGCCCGGAGATCTTCCAAAAGGGTGTTGAGGCTGTCTTCAGCGATGCCTTGCAGGGTAATGTCAATGGTAAGTTCCACATTAGAGCCGGCTTTTGGGAGGGTCAGATACCGGGAGGAGATCAGGGTGCCGTCTTTCGCAACGGTGTCTTCCCGCCAGCCGTCTACGCCGTGAAGATACTCTTCAAAGGCGGCTTCGATGCCGGATTGACCTACCAAGGAGTCCATTTCATAGCCTTCGATGTTTTTATAGTATTCCCACTGGTCCTTGGTAACCGCGCCAACGTGCCCTAAAATATGGGCGGCGTATTCCGTGTGATATTCCCGGACGATGGAGCTTTCCACCTGCAAACCGGGGATATTCAGCTCCATAATGGCGGCCTTTGCCTCGTCGCTGGCGTCCTCCAAGACGATGAACTTGGACAGGCTGTAAACACACCGACGCAAATCCAGCTCATACCGCAGACCGATGACCTGCCGGGCTTCCTTGTCCGTCCAGGAGGCGGGAATTTTGTACCGATCCCGGAGGGTTTCGATCAGCAGAGGGGCGGTAATGTCTGAGTCCAGCTTGCCCATAAAGGCAATATAGGTCTGGAAATAGCTTTGCCAGGAGGAATTATAATCGTCTAAAGTATAGACGAAGGGGCGCTCCTGGGATACGGGGAAATGCTCTTCGTATTTGATGCCCATTTCCTCGCAGCGCTGAATCAGCTTATAGAGGTACTCGTTTGTGCCTTCGGCGCTGATCAGCACATAGTGGTTTAAGGCAAGGTCAAAGCTGGCCCGGTTGCTGACAAGAACATTGCCGTTCCGATCCAGAATGCTGCCCCGGGCGGCTTTTACCCGGGTCAGGGTGGTGAAGGTGGAGGAATTGTCGGTTTTGCCGCCGGTCTGGATAATCTGCATATCATACAGCGTCATAGAAAACAGACCCAGCACCAGGAAAAACACGACCAATACCACACCTACACGAAAGCGTGTTATTCGTTCCATATAGAACCTCCGATAGATCCGATAAACAGGATCAGGGGATAAAGCAAGGGGATGCTGATCAGGGAGAGACTGCCGGTAATGAGGAAGCCAACGATTCGCTCCGGGTAGCACAGGCCTAAGAAAAGACCCATCAGGAAAATGAGAAGCTCATAAAGCATCAGCGCGCCGGCAGTGCAGAAAAATGCTGCGCCTAAGCCCTTTTGCAGGTAGCTTTGGCGGAAAATGGCGGCAAAAATGGCGATGGCGGTCAAAAAGACCATGGCATACATTCCCGGGGCAGAGCCGGAGAACTGATAAATGAGGGAGGACCAAAGGGCAAAGATACAGCCCGTTTCCACACCCTCCATAATACAGATGAGGATAATGGCGCAGGGGATCAAATCGGTGGTTGCGCCCAGAATACGGAAGCGGCAGAGCACCACATCCTGCAGGATAGACAAAATCAGCAGAACCACACCAATCAGCAGCCACTTTAAGAGGGAAAGCCGCTGCTTGGGGGTGATATAGAGCTTGTCCAGCAGACCCGAATGGGGCTTATCTGCCTGAAATTCACGTTTTTTTGCCATAGAATCACCCGTTGTTATACTCGGTTACAATGAAAATTTGCTCCAAAGAGGAGATGTCTGCGGCAGGACGGAGGAGGGCGTACATGGCAATGCCGGTGTCTTCATACCCTGCGTCCATCACATAGCCTAAAATCAGGCCCCGGGGGAATACAGTAGAGCCGGTGGTTACTACTTGGTCGTTATTGTGGATGACGGAGTGGCTGGGCAGGTAATTCATACGCAGAAGTCCTGCCAGGCCTGAAGAATAGCCACCCTGGACCATACCGTTATAGCCGGTTTCGCCGGAGGAGGAGAGGGTGGCGCTGATTTCAATGGAGGAGTCCAGCACGGTTTTAATGACGGCATAGTTGGGGCCAACCTGGCTGATAAGACCTACCACCTGACCGTTTGCGGTAATGGCGCACATACCTACCTCTAAACCGGCGTTTGCGCCCCGGTTGATGGTAACGGTGTTGCTCCAGTCGTTGCTGCTCCAGGAGATGATATAGCCGTCCACCAGCTTAAAGTCCTCGTGGGCCTGCTTCAGCTCCAAAAGCTGCCGCAGCCGCTCATTTTCCCGGGCGATGGCGCCGGCTTTTCGGGCATCGTCCTCCATTTGGGCAAGCTGCTCCCGCAGTTGCTCATTTTCAGCGGAAATGGCTTCAAAACGGAAGATATAGTTATAAAGCTGCTGGGCGCCCTCGGTCAGGGCGGTAGCGCCGGAGCGGATGGGGGTGAGTATGCCCTGGACAACCATATCCGGCAGATTGATACCGGTAAGACCGGCTACCACGCTTAAACCCACAGCAAGAAGCAGGCAGACGATGATTACCGTCCGAACCCGGCGGGTAAATAAATGCTTCATTTGTTATCCTCCATAAATGCTTTGAGTGCTAAGCCGAGGTGGCAAACCGGCAGACCCACTACGTTATAGTAGTCGCCCTGGATTTTTTCCACAAACAGGCAAGCACCACTTTGGATACCGTATGCGCCGGCTTTGTCCATGGGGTCGCCGGAGCGGATATAGGATGCGATTTCCGCTTCGGAAAGGGGACGGAAATACACATCGGTGATTTCTGTAAAACTGACTTTTCTTTCGCCCTGCAGAACGGTTACACCGGTCATTACCTGGTGCGCCCGTCCGGAGAGCATATTTAGCATACGGAAAGCATCGGCTTCATCCTTGGGTTTCCCCAAAATCTGCCCATCACAGACAACGATGGTATCCGCGCCGATGACAATGTCGTCAGCGTTCCGAAAAACGGCTTCCGCCTTGTTTTGGCTGATGCGGGCAACCTCATCTGCGGGGTCTTTGGCGCTATCCATTTGTTCGTCCGCCTGGGAGACCCGGATGGTAACGGGGAAGGGAAAGTGCGCCATCAGCTCCCGACGGCGGGGGGATTGGGATGCCAAAATGATTTCCATAGAGATGTCCTTTCTGTCCGATATTTTCGAGGGATTTTCCGCAGTATTGGCGGAAAGCTGTAGCTCAAAACCTATCGGGGTTCGATCCCCCTCGGCTTAATCTACGCCCCGCAGGTAAAGGCCTCGGGTGCAAGCGCCGGGATCAAAGGGAACGGGGGTTTGGAGGGAGGACAGAACATTATCCACCTCCCGGGGGCTTTCGGTGGTAAAGTACAGACGGATGGCCCACAGACCGAGGGAAGAAAGATCCTCCTGGCGGTCTAAGAGGTTCAGCTTTTTGCCGTTGAGCAGGACGCTCCGGCAGGAAGCGCCGTCTTTGATAACGGGGAAGTCTGCGCCGGTTTTATCGGTAAGCTTCGTGGGAGTATGGCAGGTGCACTGGCCGGTACGGCCCTTAATCAGGCAGTTTTCCGTAACCATCAAAGGCAGTCTGCCATAAGCGAAAATCTCGCAGGGTACGGCCTTGCTCACATCCCGGATTTGGGGCAGGGTCATTTCAAAGCTCAGGCAGGCGGAGGTCAGCTCCAGCTCCCGGGCGGTGTTCACTGCGCCGGAATTAAATAAATTCAGGCCGAAGTCGCCACGGATAAGCATACCGCATTCCCGGGCGGGGAGAATTTGTCCTAAGTTGCCGCAGAGCACTTCCCGGATGCCCATATCCCGGAGCGCCCGGAGGGCGATCTTAATATCGGGAAGCTCGCCGTCGTGAATGATCCGGGGAAGGACAGCGCAGATGTTCTGCACCTTGCTCAGATCCCGGAAATAGACCGGGTCGTGGCTGAGTATGTGCAGGGGAATATACAAAACCGCAGGATGCAGGCGGAGAAGCTTAGTAGTCAGCTGTTCCCGGGCGGTAATCTGCATAGTGAGCATAGGCGCGCGGCGGGAGCCGGGGAAACGGGTAAATTTCCCGGGGCGGCCCAAGGGTGTTTCTTCCCGGCGGGCTCGCTGAGCGGTAAGCATATTAAGAACATCCCGGCGCATACCGTTGATGGTGGCGGCGGAAAGGGTCAGCCCGGGGGCAATGTCCGTCTCCACAGCCTTGCAGTAATAGGGTGTGCCGCCGGTTTTAGATAGCCGGGCAACCAAGGTCTCCCGGTCCAGGGCGGTAACCCGGGCAGTTTCCGGGGCAGGGCCGGAGAGGGTGCAAACGTGGCCTTCCGGGTCGGTAACGGACAGAGAGACGCTGCTGGGCAGCACCGTTGCCCGGAAAGTTACGGGAACGAGGGCGTTTTCCGCTGTCTCGTAGCTTTGGCGCATTTCTTTCAGCCAGGTTTTGTTTTCCGGGGTCTCTTCCCGGATACCAAACATATCTTTTCCCAAACGGCCTTCAAAATATCCGCCGGTAAAGCCCTGACGGTTAAAGGCGGTAAGAAGGGTCTCTTCCATATCGGGGCGGACGTAGCCCTTGTCGATGGCGTGGCGGTAGACACCGGTAACGGCGGCCACATACTCAGGCCGCTTCATCCGACCTTCCAATTTTACGGAGGCAACGCCGATGGACTCCAAATCTGCCATATGGTAGACAAGGCAGTTGTCTTTCAGGCTCAGGGGGTACTTGTTCTGCCAATGGCCGTAGCCGTAGCTTTGGCGGCAGGGCTGAGCGCAGCGACCCCGGTTACCGGAGCGGGCGCCGATGGCGGCAGATAGGTAGCACTGACCGGAGTAGCACATACACAGGGCGCCGTGGGCAAAAACTTCAATTTCAATGGGGGAGTTTTTGCAGATATAGATAATTTCCTCCCGGCTCAGTTCCCGGCTCAGCACCACTCGGGAAAGACCCCAGCCGGCGCAAAGCTGCACACCGGCAAGGGAATGAATGCTCATTTGAGTAGAGCCGTGCAGCGGAATATGGGGGGCAATCTGCCGACAGAGCTGGATAACGCCCAAATCCTGAACGATAAAGGCATCCACACCGCAATTCGCCGCCTGACGGATCAGGTCGGAAATGGCGGGAGCTTCCAGGTCGGAGACCAGGGTATTTAAGGTCAGGTGGACTTTTACACCCCGGACGTGGCAGTATTTCACCGCTTCCATTAAGGTCTGGGGGGTAAAATTCTTGGCGCTTTGCCGGGCGTTAAACTGCCCGCAGCCAAGATATACAGCGTTTGCGCCGTTTTGTACGGCGGCTCTAAGGGCTTCCATAGAGCCTGCAGGTGCTAACAGTTCCAGCATAAGTTTCTCCAATATCAGTAGTCATAAAGGCTCCCTTGTGTAAAGGGAGCTGTCTTATTGCCGACTTTAGGCAATAAGACTGAGGGATTGTAGTGTATCGAAAAATGACAATCCCTCCGTCAAAAATCAAAGATTTTTCCCACGGTGTTTTAGGTATGCTTGCCACCGGCAAGCATAGATATCCAATTCGCTTCGCTACCCTTTACACAAGGGAGGCTTTGGTGCAATCATAATGGG
Source organism: Faecousia sp. (assembly GCA_045658625.1). Taxonomy (GTDB): domain Bacteria; phylum Bacillota; class Clostridia; order Oscillospirales; family Oscillospiraceae; genus Faecousia. The sequence continues at coordinate 7,748 of JAZOVI010000125.1, read as the reverse complement.
AAGATTGCCACGGGCACACAGTGCCCTTGCAATGACAACGAGGTATGTAAAATTTGTAATGTAATTAAACAGTGGCTTTTTCGGTTTCCCAGGAAAGTTCCTTGGGGTAGAAGAAGCGGATTTTGTGGGGGGATACGGAAAACTGCACTTCCTTTGCCTCCAGCACTTCACCGTCTAACTGGATGCCGGTGGGCTGGTCGCAGATGATTTTTAAGGAGTCGGTGCGGATATGGCGCACCAAGTGGGGAAGCTCCTTGTATCTGCCGTTTTTGTACTTGCCGACCACACCCGGCACTTGCAGCCGGGAGACCTTTTTCACAAGCAGAACATCCAAAATTCCGTCAGAGGGGTCGGCTTCGGGAACAGGGTTAAAGCCGCCGCCGTAAAAACGACCGTTGCAAATGCAAATCATTGTTAAATCCTCGTCAATCCGTTCGCCCTCGATTTCTACTACGAAATGCTGGGCGATGCCCCGAATGACGTTGACCACAGCAGAGACGACATAGGCGCGGAAGCCGCTGAGCAGCGGCAGCCGCCTATAATTTGCCACATCAATGCCGATGCGGGCATCCAGACCGGCAGAGCAGATATTCAGGCTATATTTATCGTTGCACTTTATGAGATTAAATTCCGCTTCCTTGCAATCCATCAGCCGGGGTAGATCCCGGAAGGCATCGGGTTCGTTAAAGAGCTTAGTAAAGTCGTTGCCGCTGCCGCCTGCGTACATAGTAACAGACACATTGGGGTAGCCGGCGATGCCGTTAATAATCTCGTTCATTGTGCCGTCACCGCCGCAGGAGTAAATGCGGTATTCCTCGCCTGTCTCGGCGGCTTCCCGGGCAATCCGGCCGCACTGGCCGGGGGCGTTGGAGACCTCAATCCGATAGGAAAGGTCTGTGCCGGCAAAGGCGGCTTCGATTTTTTCTTTATATTCCTTTGTCCGGTTACGGCTGCCGGCGGCGGGATTAATGATAAATAAATGGTGCATTTTATTTTGCCTTCTTTCTCTCGTTACCCGTAAACATAAAGTAATCGCACTTAATCATACCGTTGTAGAGCTTCCGCTTTTTGTCTGCCCGACGACCGAAATAATGCTCAAATTCCGGCTCGGAGGTAATGATAAATTTCTGCCAGTTGTTGGCGTATTTCAGGTGGCGGCCCAGGGCGGCGTAGAGCCGACGGGCGCTGTCCTGCTCCATAAGGCGCTGGCCGTAGGGCGGGTTGCAGACGATGATACCGCTGTCCGACGGCAGGCTCATTTTAGTAGCGTCGCCGTCGGTAAAGGTTACACAATCGGAAACACCGGCCTTTTTGGCGTTGGCAAAAGAGAGACTTACGCACTTGGGGTCGTTGTCCGAGCCTAAAATCCGGTACTTGCCGGAAAATTCCTTGTCCTTGGCTTCGGTTCTAACCTGCTCCCACAGGGCATCCTCCGACCAGCAGAATTTTTCTGCCTGGAAGTGGCGGTTAAGACCGGGGGCGCGGTTTTTGGCAATGAGGGCGGCTTCGATGGGAATGGTGCCGGAGCCGCAGAAGGGATCCCAGAAAAAGTCTCTGCCACGGTAGCGGGCCAGCATTACCATTGCGGCGGCTAAGGTCTCCCGGAGGTGCGCTTCGTTGCCCACCGCCCGGTAGCCACGCTTGTGCAGACCCTGACCGGTGGTGTCCAGATACAGGGTAACTTTGTCATTCATAATGGAAAACTGCAGGGGGTACTTATATCCCGTTTCCGGCAGCCACTGGATGCCGTACTTTTCGCCTAAGCGGCGGGAGGCGGCCTTTTTAATGATGGCCTGGCAGTCTGGCACGCTCATCAGCTGGCTACCCAGGCAATGACCCTTGACGGGGAATTCGCCGTCCTTGGGGATAAAGTCCTCTAAGTTGGTGTGATATACACCCTGGAACAGCTCCTCAAAGGTGGTGGCGGTAAATTCTGCAAGGACAAGCAGCACTCGCTCGCCGGTGCGCAGGCAGATATTAGCCTTTGCCATAGCGGTTTCGTCGCCGGTGAACAGCACTCTGCCGTTTTCTACCTGCACATTTTCAATGTTTAACCGGCGAAGCTCGTCGCCTGCAATGCCTTCCAAGCCGAAGAGGCAGGGAACGGCGAATTTCATTTCACGCATAGATACTCCTTAATTCATCGGATGATCAGGTGGGGTTTGCGGTAGCGCTCCTCCTCGGAGAACACACAGCCGCAGTATTTCTGCATATAAAAGCCCAATTCTCTTGCCTTTTCCTGCCCGGCTTTGAACAGCGGACGGAAATCCCGGTAGAGGAAGGGGATTTGGTAAACGGAAGCGGCTTCCTCCGCAATTTCTTTCATCAGCTCGTGGTTTTGGTAGGGGCTGATAAAGAGGGAAGCGGTGAAGTTATCAAAGCCCAGCTCCTTAGCGGTTTTTGCCGTTTCAAACAGGCGCATCCGGTAGCATTTGCCGCAGCGGTTATTCAGGTCTTCCGCCACTTCCCGGACAAAGGGGCGCAGGGCGTATTCGTCTTTTAAGATAAGGGGAAGGTCGATGTCTTTGGCGTAGGCTTGCAAGCAATTCCGGCGTTCCCGGTACTCGGTGTAGGGGTGGATATTGGGGTTATACCAGAAGCCGGAGACCTCCATTCCCTCGCTGCGAAGAGCGTCAATACATTGGTTTGCGCAGGGGGCGCAGCAGATATGCAGAAGGGTTTTCATAAAAACCTCCAAAAATGCCGATATTTTATTTATTGTACCACAAAAGGGCTTTTCTTGCAAGGGAAGAAACAGATAATTTACAATTGAGAAGGGAGAGTTTAGAGTTAAAAATTTAGAGGGATTAAAGGCCCCCTCTGACGAGGGGGCTGGATTTTTGCATAGCAAAAAGACTGGGGGAGAGACTACCCCTCAGTCAAAAATCAAAGATTTTTGACTGCTCCCCTGACAAGGGGAGCCTTGGGTACTGCATAAAAATCTAAATTTTGCCAAGGGAATTTCTCCAATCTTTGCAAGGGGCGTGTGGTAAACTGAAGCTGTACTTGACGACCGGCCGGGTTTGGGAGTATAGTAATTACGAAAAGATGAAGGGGGTTTTGCGGTGAAGGATATAGAATTTATGCAAGCGGCGCTGTCCTTGGCGCGGGAAGCTGGGGCTGAGGGCGAAGTGCCGGTGGGCTGTGTCATCGTCCGGGGCGATAAAATCGTAGGCCGGGGACGTAACCGCCGGGAAAAGGACAAGACTGCCTTAGGACACGCAGAAATAGAGGCCATCAGCGATGCCTGCAAGAATTTGGGTGGCTGGCGGCTGTGGGATTGCACATTGTATGTAACCTTAGAGCCTTGCCCTATGTGTGCCGGCGCCATTATCAATGCCCGGATTCCCCGGGTGGTGTTTGGCGCAAGCGATGCAAAATGCGGCGCTTGCGGCTCGGTGTGCAACTTATTCTTGATGGAATTTAACCACCATCCTCAGGTGGAAAAGGGGCTACTGGAAGAAGAAAGCCAGGCTTTGTTAGAGGACTTTTTTAAGGAATTACGCGTGCAGCTTCGGGAGAGACCAAAATGGAAAAAACCCGGGAACTGCGAGTGTGGAAAGTGATCCTGAGACTCAGATGCGCGTATATCGGGGCGGCGGTTATTTTGTTTGCCGCAGCGCTGCGGGTGCTTGTGGGCGGGCTTGATTTTTTGGAAAACCCCACGGCTGCCCAGCTTCTTACTTATTTTTATACCGGGCGGTATGTGACATTATCGCAGCCGGAAACCACCCCACCTCCCACGGAGGGAAAACCGAATAACGAAAAGAGAGAAGACCCCCTGCAAGTATCTTTGCAGGCGGGTCTTTCCATTGAATACAGAAACCAGACGATGTACGATATTCCCTTGGAAAAGTGGCTGAAACAGCCCCTTTCCTGGGATTTACAGGGGGAAAAGCCTTGTGTGCTCATTGTCCATTCCCATACCACCGAGAGCTATAAAAATACGGGGCAGTACCAAGAGAGCGACGAGTATCGAACCTTGGATGAAAAGCATAACTTAATTGCGGTAGGGGAATATCTTGCCCGGATTTTGGAGGCGGGAGGCGTTTCCGTCATCCACGATAAGACCATCCACGATTATCCCTCCTATAATGCCGCATATACCCGGGCCAGGGAGACCATTTTGGGGCATTTGGCGAAAAATCCCCAAATTTCCTTTGTGATTGACCTCCACCGGGATGCCATTGAGGGGTCGGACGGACAGCAAAAGGCCCTCACTGCTACCTATAATGGAAAAAAGGCGGCTATGCTGGAAATTGTGGTTGGTACGGAAGCAGGGGGGCAGAGCCACCCGGATTGGGAGAAAAATGCGGCCTTGGCGGTGAAGCTACAGACTGTTTTGGAGGGGGAATTTCCCGGGATTTGCCGGCCGGCGCTGTTTCGGACAAGCCGATACAATCAGGATTTGACCCCCGGGTCGCTAATTGTGGAGGTAGGCGCGGCTGGAAATACCCAGCAGGAGGCATTTAATGGGGTGGAAGTGTTGGCAAAGGCGATTATCAAGATGGCCAAGGGCGTGGTTTGTAAGTGAGAATTTGTGTCGCACCCAAGCCTCCCTTGTGTAAAGGGAGGTGGCCGAGCGGATGCGAGGTCGGAGGGATTGTAAATGATCGATATATGACAATCCCCCAGTCAGAAATTGAAATTTCTGACAGCCCCCTTTACACAAGGGGGCCTTTTTCTCCAGCTCCCACGATTTGCATTAAAAAGAGCCTCTCCATCCGGAGAGGCTTTTTAGTCATCTGCCAGTAGTTTAGCAGGAGAGATTTTTAGGATTTCTGCCATTTTGAACAGGGTTTCAAGGGAGACACCACGAACGGTACCGGTGCCTTCAACTTGCCCAACAAAGCTGACGCTTTTTCCAATCAACTCGGCAAAATGCTCTTGGGTCATACCAGCCTTTCTGCGGTAATAAGCAATTTTCAAGCCAAGTGTGATGTACTTATCCGGATATTCTGTTTTCATTGTGCCACCCTCTTTCTATATCCTATTTTAGCGGAAAAAGGATGGAAGTATTATGATATTATAGTGTAAGTTTATTTACATAAAGTAAATAATCCTTTATAATAAAGGATATGTACCATACAGAAGGAGAAAGGAAAAATGAAAAGAGAGGTACTGCCTGTTGGCGCTTCCACATACGAGGCTCTTTGCACTTGCACAGCGAAGAATGTGGAAATAATTTATGTTTGGAGAGATTTATACGAAGAGATGAAAGAGAAGGTTGAGCAAACTTTGAAAGAATCTGGATATGCGCTTCCTGGTCTTTTAGCCCCTTATGGTTTGCTTTTTGCAAAAAAGGGAATAGACCTATATCGGACAGGAATTATAGGCGCGGAATGGATATTTTAACCTCTTGGCGATTATCAAGATGGCCAAGGGAGTAGGGGTTAATTGAAAATTGATAATTGAAAATGGACAATTTCCACTGCGCCCTTGCCTCCCTTGTGTAAAGGGAGGTGGCCGAGCGGATGCGAGGTCGGAGGGATTGTAAATGATCGATATATGACAATCCCCCAGTCAGAAATTGAAATTTCTGACAGCCCCCTTTACACAAGTGGGCCTTTTTCTCCAGCTCCCACAATTTGCATCAAACCGCCTCTCCTTTTTGGAGAGGCGGTTTTGTTGAAGGTTGTACCGGGAGATTGCCACGGGCATAAATGCCCTCGCAATGACATCTTTAATTGTCAACTGTCAACTGTCAACTGTTAAGGTGTACTGGAAGGGGTTATCTCGGGCGGGTTGGAGACCTGAGAAAAGGCCTCGGGTGGTGTAGACCGCGTAATTGCAGAACAGCACCGGGCAGAGGAGTCCTTGCTCCATCACCGTGCGGTGGAGGGTGTAGTAATTGCCCTCGTTTGCCAGGGCTTCCAGGCACAGAGAATAGGCCGCCACATCGTCCACACCGCCGTAGCTCAGCGCGCCCCGGAGGTGGAAGAAGGCGGAAAGGTCCATATTGGGGGAAAGCCGGGTCATACCCAAATAGATGTCAAATTCCCGGCGTTTGATGGCATTTTCGTAGGACGTGCCGCCGACCTCTTTCATGGTTACCTGCAGGCCGCCTGCGCGGAGGGTTTCCGCAATGGATCGGGCTGCCCGGACACGAAGAGAATCGTCGCTGTTGACTAAGAAAACAATGGAGCTGTTTTCCTTTCCGGCGGCGGTAACTGCCTGGGAGAATTTCTCCGGGGCATAGCCGTATTTCGATGCCAAGCCCTCATGGTAATAGGGGGACAGGGGAGAGGCAGGGAGCGTGGCGCTGCTCCCAAAGCCACGGTAGAATTTAGAGACGATGGTATCTCTGTCAATGGCGTAGGTCAGAGCTGACCGCAGTTCCGGCGTGGTGAAAACCTTACTGTCCTGATTGCAGCCGATATAGAGGAAAATGCCGCTTTCGCAGTTCCACAGCTCAAAGTCGCACCGGTAATCTACATACCGGTCGGAGCTGGGGTCTGTGAGGGCATAGTCCAGTCCGTGAAACTGGAAATCATCCCGGATACCGCTGACGGACTTGGCTTCCATCAGGGGGATGGCGGTGGTGGAAATGGGAAGATTTGCGCTGCACCACCAGCGGGTGCGTTTTTCCAGGTAATTACCGATGGCGGTCTCTTCCAGCACATAAGGGCCGGAGCCGATGGGGAAAGTTTCAGCTGTTTGGGCGCTGGGAACAATGGGAATGTCCAGTAAAATGGGCAAATTCCGCATTTCTGTGTCGGTAACGATTACCACAGCGCCCTCGTCCTCGGAGAGGGAGATGCTCTTAATGTGGAGCATCCGCCCGGAGTAATAGGCGCTGTCTGCGGCGGCTTTCAGACTGTCCACCGCGTCCCGGGCGGTAACGGGCGTACCGTCGGAGAAGGTGGCGTTTTGGGCAATGGTAAAGGTGTGGGTTCGCAGGTCGGGAGAGATTTCATAGCTTCCGCAGAGAACCGGGGTGGTGTTGTAAGATGCGTCGGTGGTGAAAAGACCCTGATATAAAAGGGACATCAGTACCCGGTTGGTGGAATTGGTGCAAAGGTAGGGGTTAAGACCCAGCTCTTTGTAGTAGGTCATCGTGATGACCTTGTCCTGATTATCCGGCTGGGTGGGGGTGGTGCTGCCGTCGGCAAGACCGCCGCCGGTGGGAATATAGCCGGAATAATCGTAACCGCAGGCTGCCAGAGAGAAAAGAAGGCAGAGTGCCAGCCATATAGAAAGGGAACGCTTCATTACTTTCTCTCCTTACACAGAATAATTGCGCCCTGGCTGCCCCGCTGGCTTCCCACCTTCCGGTGCGACCAGAAAAGATCTGGATTGCAGGCGGTGCAGTGCTCAGAAATGTCCACAGACCGGACACCGGCTCGGCGCAGCAGACAGGCGTTGATTTGCTTCAAATCCAAGTGATATTTTTCGCCCTTTTTTGTGATATAGGGGGCGGCTTCCTCCCCTAAAAGGGCATAGATGGCGTCGGGTACATCCCGGTCTGTTTCAAAACAGCAAGCGCCGATATTGGGGCCGATGGCGGCTTGGATGTTTTTGGGATCACAGCCAAAGGTTTCTGCCATTGCTTTCACGGTTTTGCCGGCAATGTTAGATGCTGTGCCACGCCAGCCGGCGTGGGCTGCGCCTACCGCCCCGGTAATGGGATCGTAGAATAAAATGGGGGTGCAGTCGGCGGTGAAAATCACCAAAGCCGTTCCGGGGGTGTTTGTGATGAGGGCATCGCAGTCGGAAAGGTCGGCTTCATACAGTCCTGCGCCCCACAG
>JAZOVI010000124.1:0-31387 GCA_045658625.1 Faecousia sp. | reverse complement strand
CCACGATGTGTTTGACTTTGACACATATGAAAGTAACCCGATGGAATTCTATGTGGTTGCCACCGATGTAGAAACCGGAAATGCGGTCTATCACAAACTGGAGGATCGGCACGATCACGGCTTTGAGTGGATTCGCGCTTCTGCTTCGATGCCCTTAGTTTCGCAGATCGTGGAGATTGACGGTGGAAAATACCTGGATGGCGCTTTGGCAGATTCTATTCCGCTACCCTTTTTTGAGTCCATTGGCTATGACCGGAATATCTTGATCCTGACCCGGCCTTTCGGATTCCAGAAGAAGCGGGAGTCGCTTTTCCCGATAATGAAACTGGTCTACAGAAAGTATCCCAAACTGGTAGAGGCTATGGCCTCTCGGCACGAGGAATATAATGCCACCTTGGACCACATCAACCGCCGTGAACAATCCGGCGAGCTAATGGTGATTCGTCCTCCCGAAAAGCTCCCCATCGGCCGCACAGAAAACGACCCCGCCAAACTCCGCCAAGTCTACGAAATCGGCCGCCAAACCGCAGAATCAAGAATTGCAGAAATCCAGGCATTTCTCGTAAAGTAAATCCTAACCGCTCCCCTATAAAGAAGTTCCCCAAAAAAATTAGAAGATACAATACCAAAAACGGGGCATATTGGAGGCTTCTTGACAGACCGAAAAACCGAGAGAGCAAATGCTCTCTCGGTTTATATGTATATTTTACTTAAAATAGCCCTGGGTAGCAAATGCCACAAGGTACGCAAGAAGTCCTGCTGCTGTCGGCGAAGAAACCCAAGCGATCGCAATCTTTTTGAAAACACCAAAATTTACGTTACGAACGCCGCTTACAAGTCCAGCACCAATAACTGCGCCAACCACAGCTTGGGAGGTCGAAACGGGAATGCCCATCAGCTTTTCCATCAGAAGAATGGTTATTGCCATGGCGATGATTACAAGGAAGCCGTCTACCTGCGTTATTTCGGCAATGCTGCTGCCAACTGTCATCATAACGCGTCTCGAGAAGGTAAGGACACCAAGCGCAATTGCGATGCCGCCGATGAGCGCTGTCAAACGGGCGTCTGTCAAAAGGTTGGCAGCTTGCCCAAACTGCTCAAATGTGGTGTCATAGTAAAAAGCTGTAACGCTGGCAGAACTGTTTACACCGATGCTATACGATGCAAAGGTTCCTGCTATCAAATAACCAAGCTTAACCAATTTGTCGTATCCATGCATAGAAGTCAGCTTCTTCTCCAAAAACTTTTTCACGATGAATACGATAACAAAGGAAATAATTCCCGCGCCCAAGGGGTTAATCAACCAAGTCGAAGCAAATTTTCCGAACTGCTTCATATTTACAGAAAGGATCTCCGGATTGGAATAATCCGCATAGAAAAGTCCCCAACCAATGACGGCGCCAACGATGGATTGGTTTGCGGAAACGGGGAACTTGAGGAAACTCATAATAAAGACAGTCAGGCCCGCACAGGTAAAGATAATAAATGCCTTTAGTGCCGATTTGAGCCGAAGATCAGCAATCTTACCTTCGTCGATTGCCAAACTGACATCTTCTATGGAGGCAGTGACTTCATTGCTTTCAGCCAACTCTGCAAGCTTTGTGATGTTTCCGGAGCCACCGATGAGCGCGCCGATCACAACAAGAACAGAAATGATTATCACTGCTGTGCGATATGATACAACCTTGGTAGCAACCGCTGTACCGAAGGCGTTCGCTGCGTCATTCGTTCCAAGTGACCACCCCATGAATAGTCCTGCAAAAAGCAAAAGATAAATCATATTCTACAATTCACTAAACCTTTCTTGTAATCAGCATGATCTGAATCGTATCTGCAATATTTTCAATAATATCGGAAAGATCGCAAACGTTCTCAAGGATAAGCGCCATTTGATCCTTGTGCGCAAGATCAAGCTCTGTTGCGTAAATTTTGCGGTAAAGCCGCTCTTCAATCTCATCTACCTGGGATTCGAGACTGCGGATCCTATCGAGGATCGAGTGATCCTGAATAAGGGCTCCAAATTTTTCAAAGAGCATACGCACACTCTCTTCAAGAATCTGGAATTGATTGCGCGTGATTTCGAGAACGCTCATTACATCTTCCATGTATTCTGCAGGGAAACGGAAATTTCTGTAAACGATGGACTTCGCAACACTTTCGCACTTATTGGCAACCCTATCGCAGCTTGTAGAAATCGCGATCAGATCTTCCTTGGTGGAGGGAAGGTAGCTTTCTGTGAGAAGGGAGTCAATCATACAGCGCAGGGATTGGTCGGCAGTATTTTCGGCCTGGGCAACGCTATTAGAAAGTGCTGTGAGTGTTTCAATAACGGTACCCTCGGTGGTGGCTGCTCTCATAAAGCTTTCAAAGGTGATAAGACACGCTTCCACGTCCTTAATTTGCTTAAGAATTAGAAAGCTTGCTTTTTCGTTGGATTTTCTCAAAAACATAATATTTATCCTCCTAATAAAAGTATTATCTCGTACTTGTTAAGTTTACCATACATGCCAGAATATTTCAATGCATTTTCATAAGATTTCAATAATTTTTGCAAAAGCTTATTTCAAAAAGAGTCATTTTATGGACGGACAAGAACTTGTAAAGCAGACATTAGATCAGATTCCGCAGACGAACAACAACGCCAAGCGGATTGTTGGTTTAGTCAAAGAATGCGATAGAATTACTGGATATCAGCGTCCCGACAATTCCATTGTTCATAAAACAGCGCCCCTTTCAAGTGTATAATATCCCCTCTATAGATTCGTAATTGCCGAGTTTACAGCAGTTCTTCATCATAAATGGCCGAATGCCGCCAATGAATTAGGATCGGTTGCGAGCTGACCCTATTCTTTGTTTATAGCAGTACAATTTCATTTCTACTTAACAGCAACAAGAATGTATTTTCCTTGAATCTCTCCTCTTCTGTACTCTGCCTATGTTTTCTGTCTTCCAAGGACTAATCCTCCACAGAAACTTGCGCTTTTTCTCCTGATGTCTTTTTTGTTGTTTTCGGTTACTCGATATGCTATAATAGGGAAAATAGCTACCACTTATAGCGAAAAAACGACTGTTTGTGCAATTTTTGGCACAAGCGTTATTTATGGATTATAATAAGCTTGACAAGGTGTATAGGGCACCATCTACCAATTAAGGAGGCAGAACTATGGACGTACGCGAACAAATCAAGAAACTATCCCTTGAAGAAAAGGCTGCTCTATTACAGGGCAACACCGTTTGGACTACCTACGAAGTAGAACAGGCAGGCATCCCGGAAATTTTCCTTTCCGACGGCCCCCACGGACTTCGTAAGCAGGCAGGCGCGGCAGACCATCTGGGTCTCAACGAATCCATACCCGCTACCTGCTTCCCTACCGCTGCCACAATGGCAAATTCCTGGAATTTAACCTTGGCGGAAGAATTGGGTACTGCCCTTGGTGAGGAAGCGGCTGCAAACGATGTTGCAGTGGTGCTGGGTCCCGGACTGAACATTAAAAGAAGTCCTCTGTGTGGCAGAAACTTTGAATATTTCTCCGAAGATCCCTATCTGGCCGGCAAAATGGCGGCCGCATATGTTAAGGGCATCCAGGCAAATGGCATTGCCGCCTGCCCCAAGCATTTTGCAGTCAATTCTCAAGAGCTTCGCAGAATGGCTATGGACGCCGTTTTGGATGAGCGGACCATGCGGGAGATTTATCTCACTGGCTTTGAGATTGCCGTAAAGGAAGGACAGGCAAAAACCATTATGTCCTCCTACAATATGGTAAATGGTACTTACGCCAACGAAAACGCCCATCTGCTGACGGACATTCTCCGCGCTGAATGGGGCTTTAACGGCTTCGTGGTTACCGACTGGGGTGCAGACAATGAGCACACCGAGGGTGTTCGGGCAGGCTCTAACTTGGTAATGCCCGCTCCCGGCGCGGACTGCGCCATCGGACTGATTGAAGCTGTAAAGAGCGGCAAGATTGACGAAAGTGTACTGGATGCACGACTTGAAGAACTGCTGACAGTTGTCAATACCACAGCAAAGGCCGTTGTAGATGCGCCCAAGCGCTTTGACCCGGAGAATCATCACGGAATTGCCAGAAAATGCGCCGAAGAAAGTATTGTTCTTTTGGACAACGACGGCATTCTGCCCCTGAAAAAAGACGCAAAGATTGTCCTCATCGGTGAATTTGCAAAGACGCCCCGGTATCAGGGTGCAGGCTCTTCCCAGGTAAATCCCACAAAGCTGGATAATCTGTACGATTGCTTAGCAGATGCCGGCGTGGAAATCGCAGCCTATGCCAAGGGCTTTGACCGCACTTCCCCCACCGATGAAAGCTTGATTCCGGAAGCTGTAGAAGCAGCGAAGATGGCAGAAACTGTTTTGCTCTGTGTGGGACTTGACGAGATTTTAGAGTCCGAGGGTATGGATCGCACCCACATGGAACTGAGCAAAGCCCAGCAGGCGCTGATCCGAAATGTTTGCGAAGCAAACCAGAATGTCATTTTAGTACTGTCCGGCGGCGCGCCCTTTGTGATGCCGGAGCGCAATACTTACAGAGCTGCTATCCACGGTTACTTGGGCGGTCAAGCCGGTGCTGCCGCTATGGCAAATGCCATTTTGGGCAAAGTTAACCCCAGCGGAAAGCTCAATGAAAGCTGGCCATTAAAATTAGAGGACGTCTCCTCTACCCCCTATTTCCCCAGCAAGGAACGCACCGCGGAATATCGGGAAGGTCTTTATGTGGGCTATCGGTATTTTGACAGCGCAAATGTACCCGTCCGTTATCCCTTTGGTTACGGCCTGAGCTATACGGAATTTACTTACAGCGATATTACCGCAACGGATGCATCTGTCAGCTTTACCGTAACCAATGTCGGCGCTTGCGATGGCGCAGAGATTGCACAGGTATATGTTTCCTGCAAAAACGGCAAGGTATATCGCCCGAAAAAGGAACTGAAGGGCTTTGCAAAGGTATTTTTGAAGGCAGGCGAAAGCAAACAGGTTACCATCTCTCTGGATGACAAGGCTTTCCGTTACTTTAATACGCAGAAAAATGCTTGGGATATTGAAGAAGCAGATTACGACATCTGCATCGCATCAAATGTCAGCGATGTAAAGCTCTCCGCTACCGTTCACGTTGCAGGAAATGCGGCTGTGGCAACCGCGCCGTCGTGTTATCAGGTGGCGGACATTAAGGCCGTTTCCGATGGGGATTTTGAAAAACTCCTCGGCCGTCCTATCGCAGACGGCAAGTGGGGTGGCGAGCTTACGGAAAACGATGCCCTTTGCCAGCTATATTATGCAAAGAGCCGCGCTGCGCGGGCGCTTTACAAACTGCTGACCTCCCTTATGCAGAAAGCGGAAGCGAAGGGCAAAGCGGATATTAACATTATGTTTATTTACAATATGCCTTTCCGCGCGATCGCCAAAATGTCTATGGGTATGGTTTCTAAAAAGATGACTGAGGATATTCTCTTCATCGTAAATGGGCATTTCTTCCGCGGCTTTGGCAGACTGATCGTTGATTTCTTCAAGAACTTAAGCAGAGGCAATAAGTTCAAAAAAGCATTAAAAGAAAACAAAGGATGATTTTCTATGATCCGAATTGCAATTGTGGAAGATGATGCCTCCTACTCCAGCAGTCTTAGGGATTATCTTCACAAATACGAAGCGGAATGCGGCGAGAAGTTTGAAATTTCCACCTATTCAGACGGCAACGGAATTGTTGACGGCTATCATTCTCAATTTGATATTATCCTGATGGATATTGAGATGAAGTTTATGGACGGTATGTCTGCGGCAGAGGCCATTCGCAATACCGACAAAGAGGTCGTTATTATCTTCATTACCCACACCCCTCAGTATGCTATCCGTGGGTACGAGGTAGAGGCGCTGGATTATATCATTAAGCCGGTCTCCTATTTTGCCTTTACCCAACGACTTGCCCGAGCCATCAGCCGAATGAAAAAGCGGGAACAAAAGAGTGTGATTATCTCAGTCAAGGGCGGCGTGGTGCGTCTGACTGCCAATTCCATCTACTACATAGAAAGCCAGGGGCATGATTTAATTTACCACACCTCTCAGGGTGAGTATGTTACCTCCGGTACAATGAAGGATTCTGAGGAAGCCCTCAGGAGTCTGCATTTCTTCCGGGGAAGCAAGTGGTATCTCATAAATCTCGCCCTTGTGGAAGGTCTCGAGGACGGCGCAGCCCGGCTTAAGGACGGAAAGTTGGTTTCCCTTAGCCGGGGGCGGAAAAAGGAATTTATGGCGGCGCTGGCGCAATACTGGGATGAGGTGATGAAATGACCGGCTATGCGATTCCCGACATTCCTCGGTTATATACGGCGTTGGCGGAATGGCTGTCCTGTATGGTCATTGTCATATCCTTGAAGCCCAATATCAAAGGGCGGCGTCTTGTCATCTATTCGGTTATCTACCTTGCGCTTCTGATTGCCTTTATGGAACTGACTGCAAACGTGGTTCTGTGGCTCTGGATTCCTTGTATGCTCACAGCCTTTCTGTCTATGTCTGCATTTATTTGCCTTTCCACAAAGGCCAGTTATTTTGAAAGCGTTTATTATGGGGTTCTGGCGTTTTCTACAGCAGAGTGTATCGCCTCCGTGGAATGGCAAATCATCAATTACACCTATAAAGATGTTTCCCATATGCCGCTGTATATCGAGCTTACTGTCCTTATTTTGATTTATGGTATTTTGGCATTCGTCGAGTATCAGATGTTCAATAAGCGCACATCTATCAGCAATACATTCAAAATCAACCGCTCCGATTGGTACGCAGCAATTTTTATTGCCGTGGTAGTGTTTATGTTCAGTAACCTGCGTTTCGTTACAGACGATGCTGCTATGGCTTCCCAGTATTACCGGGAAATTGCAACGGCCAGAACCCTTGTAGATATTGCCGGCGTTGCTGTGCTGTATGCCCATTATGTTTCCTGCAGGAATAATGCAATGCGCCTGGAGTTGGAGGCTGTGCAAAGTACGTTGCAGATGCAATATCAGCAGTACAAGCAATCCCGGGAGAGCATCGACCTCATCAATATGAAATACCACGACCTGAAACATCAGATCCAGTTTCTAAAGGATGAGCAGGATGCCGAAAAGCGGAATGAGTTTCTTGACCAAATGGAAAAGGACATCAAAAGCTTTGAACTGCAAAACAAGACCGGTAATGCCGTCTTGGATACCATTCTCACCGGCAAGAGCCTGTACTGCTATAAACACGGCATTACGATGACCTGCGTGGTAGACGGCAAGCTCCTGGATTTTATGGAGGTTATGGACATCTGCAGTATCTTCGGCAATGCCCTGGACAATGCCATTGAATCTGTGCTGCGCATCAAAGACAAAGAAAAACGGCTGATTCATGTTACGGTGTCGCAGCTGAACGGCTTTGCTATGATCCGGATTGAAAATTACTATGAAGATGTATTGGAATTAGACGGCGAGGATTATCTTTCCACCAAGCGGGATAAAAAACAACACGGCTACGGCATTAAGAGTATCCGCTATACCGCTGACCGCTATGACGGCGCTGTGTTTATCAATACGGATAACAACTGGTTTGATATTAAGATTGCCATACCCATTAAAACGAAACAGAAACTACTATGAGATATGATTATTTCGTTGTAGGACTTTTTTGACACGCAGAAGAGGCTGTCTCCATTGGAGACAGCCTCTTATTTTGGATTATTGTTGGTTTTCTTCCGGTTCGGGTTCCGTGCTGTCAGCGATGATAGGAGTCATTTTACGGTTTGCCATTCTTCTTTTCAGCAGAATGCCAAGCCAAGCAAATGCGCCAAGTGCCAGTATATCCCAAACGATCAGGATAATCTTATAGTAGGCAAAGCCATTGACGAATTCTACGCCGTGGACAAAGCCGTTCATACCGGCGGAGTTGACGACGGTATAGAGGATATGGTGAGCCGCTTCCCTGCCGATAGCTTGATATTCAGGATATTTTGAAATATCGAAGCCAAAGAGGGCGTCCATACCAACGGTCTTGAGCTTAGCGTCGCCGCCGGCAGCCAGAGACTGGATGGTGTCCATATAAGAGCCCTTGCCTGCACCGACCTCGTAGTCGGTCAGTACGAAGCCATTGAAGCCCCATTCCTTTCTAAGCACCTCGGTAATGAGGTAGTAATGTCCGCCTGCCCAAGTGCCGCCGATGCGGTTGAAGGAGGTCATCACAGCGGTAGCTGCGGGCACGGTGGTAGTCTTCCAGTTGTAGGAGATGATCTCACCGTTTTCGTCCTTGACAGCTTCATTATAACCAATCTCAACCGTGTTGTCGATAATGGTCATTTCAAAGGGCTTCAGATAAAGCTCACGAATGGTCTGCTCGTCTGCAAAGGTGGCAAGACCACGCTCATCACGGTGGGTTTCCTGGTCGTTAAGGGCAAAGTGCTTGATAAAGGCATACATACCCTTCTGGGCTGCGCCGTTTACTTCGGCCTTGCCCAGGACACCGGAAAGGAATGCGTCCTCGGAGTAATACTCAAAGTTTCTGCCTGCAAAGGGCGTTCTGTGAATATTCATACCGGGGCCGTACCAGCCGGAGGTCTTTGCGTACAAACCATCCTCACCGATGCCACGACCCATATCCTCTGCAAGGGATGCATTCCAAGAGCAAGCCAAGATATACTGGGTGGGCCAGGTCATTGCCTGCAGTCCCTCGCCGATGGGCATAGAGCCGTGGGCGATAATGTCGTTAAGACCGGCAGGGCCGTCCAGGTCAGTAACCTTGGGCTTGTTGATGGACTTCATCTCGGGAGAGCAATAGCCACACTCGTCAATCAGCTTGGAAAGCTCCTTGAGGGTAATCTGGTCTAACAGTTCGTCCCACAGCGGGTCATCGTAAGGCAGACCTCTCAGGTCGATCAGATCTACATCTCCATCCTTGCCAAAGGTCATACCTTCCACACGAACGGGAGCATACGGATTGAGAGAATCAAAAGATTCTAAAATTTCTTTTAGTTCTGCGGTTACGGCAGATTGGAATTGCTTACCGCCGATTTCTGCCCGGCTGGCTTCCCTGGAAGCTTCGCCATAACGCAGGCCGTTATTTTCCATCACAGACCAGTTGCTTCTGGAAAGATAAACAGCGCCTTCCAATGTGGAATCCGTAAACTGGTTCTGTATCTTCTGCAGACCCTCTGCAGCTACGGAATAAGTGGTATAATCGGCATTTGCCTGATGATAAACACTGACCATACTTTCGCCATCAGCGATGGCGCTGTCGTCTTTTTTACCTTCTGCCCACTTGGAAAGGTCCAAAGCTATCTCGCCGGATTCCACCTTCTCTGTAAGGATGGCGTTGAGGGCTTCATGGGCATTGCCGGCGGCGGTGATGTAATACTTGCCGGCATCCAGTACATAGCCGCCCCGGCCCTTATTGGCATTTACATCATAGCTTGTCAGGTCTTTTAGGCTGACGGAG
The DNA here is from genome assembly GCA_045658625.1 of Faecousia sp. Lineage (GTDB taxonomy): Bacteria > Bacillota > Clostridia > Oscillospirales > Oscillospiraceae > Faecousia. The sequence continues at coordinate 21,936 of JAZOVI010000124.1, read as the reverse complement.
ATATTCACCGTCTCCGATGCGCCGGGGGCAAGGTTTGCGGTTTTGCCGAAGCCGATGAGTACGATGGAGGATTTCTCCACGTTGCCCAAATAAGGCGCTTGACCGTAAATCTGCACCACGTCCATACCGCTTCTGCTGCCTACATTCTTAACGGTTACGGAAATGCTGATATTGCCCTTACTATCGGGCTGGGTCATAGTGAAATCCGACCACTGAAAGTCTGTGTAGGACAGGCCATAGCCAAAGGGATAAATAACGGTATTTGCGTATTCATAGCTGCCTACATTGGCTGTTCCCAGCAAAACGTCCTCATAGCGGGTTTCGTAGTAGCGGTAGCCAACATAGATACCCTCGCTGTAGTTTACGTAGTAATAGGGGTTCTTCGTGCCGGTGAAGCGGAAATCACCCATATTCTGCATAGCGGGAGAGGAGAAGTTATCATACACCCAAGTGTCCACCAAGCGGCCGGAGGCAGAAATTTCATTGCCGTCGGCACCAAGGCCTGTCATCATATAGCCCAGGCCGTAAGTGCCGGTTCTGCCTGCGCCGGGGAAATTGATAACGGCGCTGATGTTCTCATACTGCTCTACCCAACCAAGCTCAATGGCATTGTTGCAGTTAACCAGCAGGATCACATCATCGAAGTTTTCATTGAGGTAAGAGATAATCTCCAGCTCGGTCTTATCCGGCTCTAAATAGTGCTGGCCGGACTGACCGCCAAAGGCCGCCATATCCCGGGCCTCGTCGCCGCCCTCACCGCCGGTGCGGGAGAGAACGAACATAGCAACCGTGCCATTAAAGGAGCTGACAACACTCTTATCCCCGGTGATAACACCAAGAGGACATTCGTTAATGGACCAGTCCAAATCTGCGCCGTAGTTGACAACGCCCACGCCCCGTTTATAGCCGGAGCCTGCGCCTTTCTTATAAAAGTTCCACAGGGTCTCGTTGACAATAAGACCTGCGTTTTCAAGACCCTCCTTCAGGTCCTTGGTCAGTTCAAAAGAGCCGGAGCCCGAGCCGGAGCCGCCGCTGACCAAATCCACGGAGGAATGGCTGAAAATGCTCAGCTTTGTGCCATTAGCCAAAGGAAGCAGGCCGTTATTCTCCAGCAGCACAATGCCTTCCTGAGCGATCTGGGCGACCTTTTTCTCTTCGTAAGCATAAAGCTCGCTGGCGCTGCCGAAATCACTCTTATAATAGTCCACATCCGCGCCTAAGGTATCACCCTTAAGGCTGGAGGGGCTTGCGCCAAAGAATTTTTCGAAGATATTATCGAACTTTGTCAGGGATAAAGTATTCAGTACGACTGTGAAAACAAACAGCACGGTGATCGCAACAATCAGCGGCGCTATTTTCTTCTGTTTGTTCTTCATATAGTTCTCCTAACAGATTTACTTGATTACCATCAAGCGGCTGCCCTAGGACAGCCGCTTTTGGTTATTGCTTATTGGAAGTTAATACCGGAAATGGTTACATCGCCTGCGTGGGTTGCTTCTGTGCTAGGTTCTACCCAGCCGGAGTCGATGAAGAAGTAGAGAGAGTCGGGAGCGATGGTGTAGGATTCGCTGAGAGTCTTGGTCTCACCTGCAGGAATCGTCATCTTATACTCATTTGCTTCCTTATCTGCATTTTCCAGCTTTACAGTGATGTTGACGGTCTCAGTACCGTTGTTCTTGACGGTAACACCGAGAGTATTCTTACCTGCTGCCTTATCCTGAATCCAGGTATTTACATTCTGGTAAGTTGCGTCTGTAACAGCAGTGTAGGTAACCTGAACGGTATGCCAGTACTCCTGCTCAGCAGTAATCGTGTAGCAAGGATCGCCATTGAACTTTACATACTCGCCGATCACAGGAGTAGGAGTGGGTTCGGGGTCAGGCTCAGCGGATGCAGGAATCTTGCCAAACTTCAGCTCGGAGATGGTAACATCGCCGCTATTGACTTCTGCTACAACATAGGGGTTAGCATCCACAAAGAAGTAAATCAACTCAGCAGTTCCTTCAAATTCATAGTAGATGTCCTCAGTTGCGCCGGCAGCTACGGTTACATCTTTATCGATCAGCTTGTTGCCGTCCTTGTCGGCAACCTGAATCATAACATGAACCGTTGCAGTACCATTGTTGGTGATCTTTGCACTGTAGATAGTACAACCGGCAGACTTATCACCAACATAAGCGCAGATATTCTGCCAGTTGGGTGCCATATTGGAGTAAGTTACACGGATACCGTTCCAATACTCCTGAGGCGTTTCCAGGGTATATTCAGTGTTTCCGTCAAACTTGACATAAAGGTCCGTAAATTCGGGAGCAGGTGCTTCGTTGTCATCACCGCCCTGGTCGGGGTTGTTATTGTCATCGCCGCCCTCTTCGGGGATGTACTCGCCGCTAAATGCCAAGTCAAAAATGGTGATATTGCCGGCATAAACAGCGGTATCCTGATAGGTGCAGCTATCCGCCATAATCTTTACATTGGTGGGCAGCTTGGAAGCGTCATAAACTACCTCAAGAGTTGCCGTTACACCCGCAGGAATTTCAAATACAGAGCCGCCGTATTCCAAATCGGTAAATACACCTGCGCCATCCTGGGTTGCGGAAAGGTTGCAAGCGATGGTGTTAGCGGTAATCTGGGTCTTGCTCTCAATGTCGATACGAACCTTAACGGTAGCGGTACCATTATTGGTTACCTTCATAGAAAAAATGTTCTTGTTACCTGCAATGGAAGAAACATCTGCCCAGAAATTCTTATAAGAATTGCCAACAATGTTGGTATAAGTAACCTGAATTTTGCCGTCCTCGTCAACGTTTACACCGTAGCCGTCGGTTACGTTACCGCCGATGGTGGTGGTGTAGTCGCCAATGCTCAGGTTCAGGTTGCCGGAGACGGGATCCTGAGGAGCAGGCGTAGGCATATCTTCCTGGCAGCTGTCGCACTTGCCGTCGCCATTCTCGTCAACGTGGGTGCAGGGAGCGGGAGGAACTACGACCTCACCCAGAGTTGCGAACTTAATGTCCTCAACGGTTATGTTGCCAGAGCGGAGAACAGCATCGTTTCTGGAGGAGTCGATCATCAGCTGCAGCTTAGTACCACCAACGCCGAACGCAACCACAAGCTCTGCTGTTTCACCGGCGGGAATGTCGAAGAAGGAGCCGCCCCAATCCAGGTCGGTACGAACTGCTACGCCGTTCATAGTTGCAGAAATGTTTGTTGCTTGGTTATTGCCGGTGAGTGTGGGGTCAAACATATTCAGGCGAACATTGACAGTTTCGGTACCATTGTTGGTAACCTTCATATAAACATAGTTCTTGCCTGCAACAGCATCTGCCACATCCATCTCGATGGGCTTATAAGCGCTACCACTAATGTCGGTATAGGTAACATTTGCTTTGTTGCCGTCGATAGTAACCGTGTACTTATCAGCACTTGCAAAGCCGGGGGCGATGGGGGCAATGTCAGCCCAGTTAATCTCGTCAGTTGCAGGAGGCGTAACAGGGTCATCGGTGGGAGGATTCAGAGGTGCGCCCTCTGCGCTGGTAGCGATCCACTGATATACGGAGCCGTTATCCTTAACATTGCCGTCATACTTACCCATCCAGCCCCAAGCGCGCTCGTTGCCGCACCAGTAGTTAGCCAGCATTTTGCCGGCTGTCTGAGGCAGAGCATCCACGATACGAAGGTTCTTGCCTTCGGTAGCGGTCTTGTCGGTGGTTACCTTGTAAACCGGCTTGCCGTCTACGAACCAAGTAATAGAGTCGGGCAGCCAACGGAAGCCGTACTCATGGAACTCTTCGGAAGCATCAAAGCCCAGATCGTACATAAACTCGTTGCCGCCTGCGCCATTAACGAAGAAGTTAAACTGCACGTGGGTAGTATCCTTACCCAGGAACTCGATGTCGATCTCGTCGTGGGGATTGGGAACCTTAACGCCATCGACTACCTTCTCATCGTAAGGACCGGTGCAAATGAAGAAAGTACTTGCCGTGCCGGGGTTTGCGGAGGGCTTCATGCTTACCTTGTAATCACCGTAGTGATAATAGTTCTGGCTGCGGGCTTCGCCGGCGGTATAGTCAAACTCTACCTCCTGTTCGTTCAGCCAGGCATTGACCTTCTCCTCGGTAATGCCGAGATACATCAGGCCGTTTTCATAACGTACATTGTTCTTTTTCCAAACAACGTTGAAAACGTCGCCGTTGGACCAGCCGTCGGACTCGGTAAATACAGACTGATCATCGCCGTTGGCGAAGTCAATCACTTTTTCTGCGTTCAGGGGTGCATCTGTCAGTTTAATCTCTTCGCCAAAGTTTTCCTGGAAGAAATCCTTGACAAAATCCAGAACTGCGCAGCCACTGAGTGCCACAGAAAGTACCAGCACCAGTGCGATGGTTGCTAAAAATCTTCTTTTCATAGTTACCTCCTACTATTAAAAAATTTTATATAAATAGGCGTTATTGCGCGCCTTTATACCCGATCCATTGATACTGGGCATTTACGGGTAGCTTTGTGTCATCAAACTTCCCTGCCCAGTCGGCATTGCTGTCTGCCACATTCCACAGGTTCATCATAATGTGGCCTGCTGCGGAGGGGATGTCTACCGTTGCCTTGTAAACCGATTTACCGTCCACATACCAGGTAATGGAATCCGGCTGCCAGTCGAAGCCGTATTCGTGGAAATCTTCTGATGCATCAAAACCCAGCTCATAAACATACTCGTGGCCGCCTGCGCCGTTTGTATAGTAATTGAACTGTACCTTTGTGGTGTCGTCGCCCAAAAACTCAATATCAATCTCGTCCCAGGGCCAGTTTGTGTAGGTGAAGAAGGACGAAATCACACCGGGGCAGCTGGCGGCTTTCATAGATACGGAATAATAGCCGTAAGAGAATTTTGCTCCGGAGCGGAACTCTGCGCCGGCATATCCCCTGCCCGTATCTGTTTTTGTGAGCAGTAAGGTCAGGATGTCCTCTGCAATCAAGGCGTTGGTGTTTTGAAAGGAGCAGTTAAAGGGGTGGCCGTTGCCGCGGTCGTTTCTCGCCCAAAAGCCCAAAGGCATACCGCCGGTAAAAACAGCGATTTTATCCTCTTCCGGTGTAAATCTGCCCTCAATTATTTCTTCATGCGGGATATTGCCTACGCCCTGCTCTGCCCTATGGCAGGCGCAGAGAAAAAGGCAGAGCAGTAAAATTACAGTTATTCTAAAGACGAATTTCATTGGTTCTCAGGTGATCTCCTCTTGTTTTTTTCCATCATTGAAAACGATCTTATTGACGATGAAGAATACCACCATAGAAATGCCGCCGTTAAGCACGGTAGTAACCACATTGTAGATCCAGCCGGAAACAAAGTTGCTTGCCACGGCAATCCAAATACAGTTGATGGAATTTACGATGCAGGTTACAACGCAGAAGGCCAGGAAATACCACATTCCCTGATAGGCGATGTTGCCGTTGCTGCGGAATACGTACTTTCTTTGCATAAAGAAATTGATCACCTCGCCGATGACCATTGCCACCATATAGGCGGTAAAATAAGAAAGGCCGCCCTGCTCTGCGCCGTAGCCGATGATGTACCATTTGAAGGTTGTACCGAAAAGGGTGATCTCTGTGCCGGGGAAACCGAAATCACGACTGCCCATAAATGCAAAGGCCGCAGGCAGGAATGTCAGCACCAGGTACTTAAATATGGTGATCAGATTGCTTACCAGAAGAAACAGTCCGCCCTCGCGCACCCAAACGGAAAGCTTGGGATTCTTCTCGGCAAAATTGTTCCATAGTTCCTTAATTTTCTGCATAACGTTCTCCTAAAATATTTCTGCTTATTCCTAAAATTTTTCTACTTATTATATACCACAAGTTTTAAGAACGGAAAAGGATTTTTTCACGAACTGCTCAGTTTTTTGCACAAATGGTAGTACAACTATCCATGAAGTTTTAAATTAACAGAATGTTATATGTAAAACTGCACAAAATCCAGCCATTTCTGATAAGTTTCCACATTTTTGTAATAGCAATAACTTGACTTTTATGGTGTGGCAAGATACAATCACGCAAACTAAAACCACTTCCTATGGATTGTCAATGGCTGCCGAAATCTGCAAAAAGCGGTTTTTTGAACACATAGCGGCAAATCTTCTCTTATGGTAAACGCCGGACAATACCGCCGCAGCACACAGCTAAACACTATCACTCTCGGCTATAGCCGTTCAGTTCTTACCGTTACCTTTGGCTTTTGGCGTGTATGGGCGCGCGGAATCATCACTATCCATAGCCAAGCGAAAAGTCTACAGCACAATATGATACTTCATTCGGAGGGTTTCATCCTGAATCGTTTGATTCTCATAATTGTGATTACTTACCGCTTAAAGAACTTGCATCCTGGGGAGTTTGCGTTTATAATTTGGTTATAGAGTTGGGAGTTACGGAAACCATGTGTAAGAAAAAGCAGCTGCAAAGGGATGTTTTGGATATAGCTATGCATGCGATAGACCGTGCAAAGCCGGACAGGGCTGTGAAGCGGGCGCTTGAGGAAATACAAATAGAGGGAAATATCTATCTTGTCGCAGTGGGAAAAGCGGCCTGGCAAATGGCAGATGCCGCAGTCAGATATCTGGATTGTCCTATCCAAAAAGGAATTGTCCTGACTAAGTACGATCATATTCGCGGCGATATTCCGGGTGTTATATGTTTAGAAGCAGGGCATCCTGTTCCGGATGAAAACAGTGTAACCGGCACGCAAAAGATACTGGAGATGACCCAGGACTTGAATACGTCGGATTCGGTGCTGTTTCTCCTTTCTGGAGGCGGCAGCGCATTGTTTGAGAAACCGCTGATTTCGCTGGAAAACCTAAAAGAGATCACGGATCGGATGCTCCGCAATGGAATGAGCATCACCCAAATGAATACTATTCGAAAGCGCCTGTCAGCCGTTAAGGGCGGGCGGTTCGCCCAGTGGTGCGCGCCTGCAAAAGTAGAAACCATTATCTTATCGGATGTACTTGGCGATGCGATGGACATAATCGCTTCCGGACCGACTGTAGCCGATCCGTCTACCAGCACAGAAGCGATGGAGATTGCAAAACAATATGATTTGCTGATCTCTCCGGATGTTGCGACCTATCTTAAAGAAGAAACGCCTAAGAATGTGCCCAACGCGAGAAATCATATCATTGGAAGCGTGCGACAGCTGTGCAATGCAGCTGAGGCAAAAGCGAAAGCATTGGGCTATGAAACTGTTTTCCTCACGGATAATCTCTGCTGCGAAGCCTCCCAGGCAGGGCAGGAACTGGCAACGCTGCTAAAGAAACATACAAATGACGGTAGAAAGCTTGCTTTTATTGCGGGAGGAGAAACGGTTGTTCACGTAAAAGGAAAAGGTCATGGCGGCCGTAATCAAGAGCTGGCATTGGCAGCCGCAATAGAGTTATCCGGTGTGTCCAATGTAGCTCTTTTGAGCATTGGTTCGGACGGTACGGATGGTCCTACAGATGCGGCCGGCGGATGCGTGGACGGTGATACTTATCATAACTTGAACGAAAGAGGACTTTCGCCAGAAGCATTCCTGGCAGATAATGATGCCTATCACGCACTCGATGCAGTGAGCAGTTTAATTAAGACAGGGCCAACAGGCACAAATGTCAATGATTTGGTTATTGGACTGATCAATCCATAACAAATCGGCTTGCGTAAATAACGCAAGCCGATTTGTATTTGGTTGCACCAAAGTTAAGTCAGTAACATTTTGTTTTCGACTTTTTTCAATAACCTCTTGACTCTTACGTTACGTCATAGTTTATAATACATTTGTCAGGAGGGATCAGGATGAAAACTGTGAAAGAAGTATCCAAACTCACCGGCGTCAGCGTCCGGACACTGCACCACTACGATACCATTGGTCTGCTAAAGCCCACCCAGGTTACCGAGGCCGGTTATCGGCTCTATGACGATGTTGCTTTAGAAAAGCTTTATATGATCCTTGTATTTCGGGAGTTAGGTCTTCGACTTCAAGAGATCGCAAATATTCTCCATTCCCCTGACTACGACCGAAACCAGATTTTGGAAAAGCAAATTAATCTTATGCAAGAGCAAGTCGGCAAACTGCAGGACCGAATTACCCTTACCAAAGTAATGTTAACCGTAGGAGTGAAATATATGAGTTTTAATGGTTTTAACCCCAAGAAGATGGTCGAGTACAGCACCCAAGCAAAGGCGCTGTACGGCAAGACGGATGCCTATAAAGAGTTTGAGCAAAAATCTGCCAGCCGCACCGCCCAGCAGGAAAAGGACTTGGGTGCACAGGTGATGGCCTTCTTCGCAAAGCTGGGCAAAATGCGCCCCTGTGAGCCGGATTGCGAAGCTGCCCAGACCTGGGCAAAAGAATTGCAGGCATTCTTTACAGAGCACTATTACACTTGCACACCGCAAATCTTCGGCTGTCTGGCAGAGAGCTACGCCGGCGGCGGCAGTATGACTGAAAATATTGACAAGGTTGGCGGAACAGGCACTGGCGCATTTGCTAAGGAAGTCATCGACCTCTACATTCAGAAACTACTATGAAGAATAAATGGATCTTGTTTAGCATTGCCATTGTCATAATGGCAATCAACTTTTTGAACGCAGATTTTTCCGTCTATGAGCAGCTCTCCCCTGCTGACTTTCTACCGGTTATCGTCATTGCACTGGTGAGTTTCTTAATCAAAACCGGTGTTCTGTCTGCCGTGCTTATCGGCATTAAAAAGTTATGGGAATGGATTAAACGCAAATAAATCACCCGGAATTGCCATTGCAATTCCGGGCTTTTTACCGTTGGGCGTTCCAAAAATACCGATAGAGGCATTTTTCAACATTTTTGATTTTGGGTATGATAGAATGTCAGCACAGGAGGTGAAGCGATGAAATTTATACTCATAATCGACACGAAGAAAGATGAAGAAATTGTTGCTACCGTTCATAACCGCACCCATTTAATCGACGAAATTGAAACACTGATTTTAGCCCACGCCGGCGCTGACCGCATCCCAGGCTACAGCGAGGATGTTATCAAGATGCTATCTGTTTCCGAAATTGAGTGCGTTACGGTCCTTGACGGAAAAACCTATGCAATTGACACAAAAAACAGACGCTACCGTCTTAAGTTGCGACTATACGAATTGGAACAACAACTCCCCTCGTCTTTCATCCGCATCAACAAAAGCACATTAGCAAATGAAGCCCGCCTGGATCGGTTCGTTGTTACTTACAGCGGTGCAGTAGATGCTATTTTCAAATGCGGCTACAGAGAATATGTTTCCCGGCGATGCTTTGCTCAAATTAAAAGGAGGTTAGAAACAAAATGAAAAAATTTATGAAAGAATTCTTATTCCGAGGCCTGATCTGTGCCAGCGGCGGACCGATCGTCTTGGCTATTATTTATGGCATTCTGGGTGCTACCGGCGTGGTTGCACATTTCACCCCCACCGAGGTCTGTATGGGGATCCTGACGATTACTCTGCTCGCCTTTATCGCAGCAGGTATGACCGCAATCTATCAGATGGAGCAGCTGCCGCTGCCCACTATGATTCTGCTTCACGGTGGTGCACTGTACATTGCCTATATTCTCTTCTACCTGCTCAATGGCTGGCTGCCCAATCAGCTCATCCCAATTCTGGTATTCAGTGGCATTTTTATTGCTATCTATGCAGTAATTTGGCTCATTGTTTACAACATCACAAAAACAAATACGAACAGAATCAATAAAATGTTGAAAAATCAATAAAAGACGCACCGGATTGGAAATCCAATCCGGTGTCTATTTACCCTTTATAATCTGTTTCAAAGCTCCCAGCCGGGAGAACATAACCACACTGGCAGGTTTCATCACTGGCGAGTGTCCCGGTCTTGCCGATAGGGCCGCCCATTAAAATAAACACCTCTACATACTGCCCGCACTTGGGGCATTTCACCTCCGTCAGCCGGGGTGTGCCCTTGCCTTCCTGGCATCCGTTAATGAGCATATTTTCTTCCTCACATTCCATACTTTTTCAGATCCACAGTTCCGTTTTTCTCAAAAGCAATACCTTCCCTTTCCAGTCGCTTTCTCTGCGCTGCCGCTCCGCCAAAGGCATAGTTTTCCGCCATTTGACCCTTACTGTTAACCACCCGATGACAGGGCATATTTACGGGATCGGGGTTTTTATGAAGAATGTTGCCAACAACTCTTGCCAGGCTCTTATTCCCTAAATGGACAGCAATTTGGCCGTAGGTAGCAACCTTCCCCTTTGGAATCGCCTTTAGAAATTCATATACATCTTCCTGCAGTTTATTCATCTTGCAGCCTCACCCCATATTTTTATTGTATCACGGCAAAACGCAGCTTGCAATGGCTATAGTATTTACAGTATAATAAATTAAGAAAGGAGCTGAATGGAATGCTACGAAAACCGGTTTCTTTAACTCAGACAGACCTGCCTGATATATTTCATACCTTTATCGACGGTGCAAATATCTTTGACAGCAGTTGTTCTAAAATTGCCCAGGTGTGGTTCTTAGAGAAGGACTCGGGCTTCTATCTAAAAAAAGCGCCAAAAGGAGCCCTCAAAAAAGAAGCAATGATGACGGCGTTCTACCACAGTAAATCTTTGGGTCCGGAAGTCATCTGCTACGAGTCCTTGGATTTTGACTGGTTGCTGACACGTCGAGTGCCCGGTGAGGATTGCACTTGGCAGACCTACAAAGACGACCCGCTACGCCTGTGCGATACCACCGCTCAGCTTCTTCGTATGCTCCACGAAACGCCTATAGACGGTTGTCCTGTACCAAACCGAACTGCCGATTATTTGGTCACCGCCCGGCATAATTATGAGATAAAAGCCTACGATATGAATTTATTTCCCGATAATTGGGGTTACGCCACGCCGGAGGAAGCTTGGCGCGTCATAGAAGAATCCGGGCATCTTTTGAAAGCAGACACTCTGCTCCACGGCGATTACTGTTTGCCCAATATTATGCTGGATAATTGGCGTTTTTCCGGCTTCATTGATTTGGATACTGCCGGTGTTGGCGACAAACACGTAGACCTGTTTTGGGGAATGTGGTCTCTTCAGTTTAACCTAAAAACCGATAAGTATTGCCAGCGTTTTCTGGATGTTTACGGTCGAGAAAACATTTGCGAAGATCTATTCCGCACCGTTGCAGCGATCGAAGTATTTGCATAAATATCCGAAAAGTTATACACAAAACAGCGGGTGCCAAATAGCATCCGCTGTTTTAATATTTGCAGTTACCAAATAAAGGGAATGATCCGATACTTGACCTTCTCTTTATATTCTGCATAACCGGGAAGCTCCCGGGTCAGCAGTTCTTCTTCATCCTTTAGTCTAACAGCAATAATTGCCGGATAGAACGCAAAGGCAATAAGTGCATACCAAGAACCCAAAATAACGGGAATCATTAAAAACAGCAGAATGGTTACCGCATACATAGGATGGCGGACAATTCCGTACAACCCGGTATCCACCACCGTCTGTCCTTCTTCTACTTTAATTGTACGACTAAGGTAGGCGTTTTCACGAAGCACCTCGGCATACAACGCATAGGCAATTAAAAACAGTATAGATGCAGTAACGACAACCCATCGGGGCATTATAGACCAGCCAAATCGGAAATCCAAACCTGCCACTACAAAACCGGCAATAAACATAAGCCCCGAAAAAGCCAGCACACCCTTTTGTGTCGCCTGTTTTTCCTTGGCATCCAATCTTTTACGCAGCAAATCGGGAGACTTGAACATCATCGCAAAACCCGCAATCAGCATTGGCCCGAACAGCAATCCAATCAAAAGCCAAGCACCTGGATAATGAAAAGTACCCGCAGGCAGGAACACAAGAAGACAGACCATCAGCAAGCCAAGTGAAAATTTTGCCAACGCATTTATCAACAGTTTCATACCATTCTTCCCTTTCTGTTCGAAGAAAAAGCCCCGACAAACGGGGCTTTTCATTATTGATAGGCTTTTACTTTATGCTCAGAGTCCTTTGCAGCTTCCGGATGATAGGTCGTTACAACCTCAGACACAAGGTCGCACATAACATCCTCATGTCCCTCATAGGCTGCCCTCATTAACGTATTCAGTTGTTCAATGAAAACATCCACGTCAAAAGGAACAGGGCTGCCAATATGAATCAGTTTATTGGGGGTTGTCCGTAAACCTTCCTCCGACATCAGCTTTTCTTCATAGAGTTTCTCGCCAACGCGCAGACCTGTGTATACGATCCGAATGTCCTTATCCGGTTCCAGGCCGGAAAGACGGATCATATTTCTTGCAAGTGTGTCAATCCTTACAGGTGAACCCATATCCAAAACAAAGATTTCTCCGCCATCGGCATAGGTTCCTGCCTGCAACACAAGAGCCGTTGCCTCCGGGATTGTCATAAAATAACGGATAATATCCGGGTGAGTAACCGTAACGGGACCGCCGTTGGCTATTTGCTCCTTGAATCGAGGAATAACAGAACCGTTGCTTCCCAATACATTACCGAACCGAACCGCGACAAATCTTGTCTCCGCATTCTCTGCATTGCCAATCATAGCACGCATACTACCATCTTCATCCTCGGTATGGATATGGAACGGAGGAAGGTCAACCGCTCTTCCCTCACGTATTTTCTTATCAAAGCTCTGTATGATCATTTCACACAGGCGCTTGGATGCGCCCATAATATTGGTAGGATTGACCGCCTTGTCCGTAGAAATCAGCACAAAACGCTTACAGCCATTCATCATCGCCGCATAGGCAGTTTTATATGTACCAATGGCGTTATTCTTAATAGACTCACAGGGGCTGTCTTCCATTAAAGGTACATGCTTGTGAGCCGCTGCGTGGTAGACCACATCCGGCTTATACTTTTGGAAAACCTGATTAATTCGCCGACTGTCCCGAACTGAGCCAATCAGCACCTCCAGATCCAACTGTGGATATTTATCCCGAAGTTCAAGGCCGATGGCATGGGCGTTATTCTCATAGATATCAAATACAATGAGTTTCTTAGGCTTATGTTTTGCTACTTGTCTGCAAAGCTCGCTGCCAATAGATCCACCGCCACCGGTAATCAATATGGTCTTACCTGCAATAAAAGAGAAAATCTCATCCATATTGACCTTGACCGGTTCTCGTCCCAGCAAATCCTCCACCTTGATGTCCTTCAAGGAATTAACTGTTACCTTTCCTTCTGCAAGTTCGGATATGCCGGGCAAACTTTTCAGTTCGCACTTTGTTTCTTTGCAAATCTCCAAAATATCTCTGCGTTCAGCAGCTGATACGCTGGGAATAGCGAGAAAGATTTTGTCGATCTGGTACTTTTCTACACTGCTCTGAATTTCATCTCTGCCGCCAACGACAGGAACACCATCAATATAACGTCCCCATTTATTGGGATTATCATCAATGATGCAATAAACACGATTATGTAGATTGCTGGTATTATGCAAATCCCGCAAAACCATCTGTCCTGCCGCGCCGGCACCAATGAGCATAATCCGACTTTCTTGAGAACGCTCCATCGCCTTTGCCCGACTGTGCCGCTCCAAATTCACAAATCGGTAGGCAAAGCGAACAAACAATACCAGTGCAAACTGTACCCCTGCGCCAATCAGGTAGTAGGAAATAGGCATTCTTTGGAATAGCACAGTAATACCCGCTGCATGAAATACGGTAGTAATAATAGATGCTATGATTACTTTTTTAAGCTCTGTGTAGCTTGCAAAGCGCCATATACTTTGATATAAGCGCAACAGCCAAAATGCTATAACGCTAAACAATGCATAGATAGGAGAAAACAGCATCCAACTGGATAAAAAATGCGCAGGAATCTCCGAAAAATTACAGTCAAAACGCATCCATAATGCAAAGAAATAGGCTCCACACATTGCCAAAATATCATATACCATCAGGCACAAAACCACTTTGTGCCAATGTAATAACACAAACCGTTTTTTTGCACTATTCCGCTTTTCAGCGTTTTTTATATCTATGCGTGCATTTTTCATCACATTGCTCCTGCTTATAAATAATCTTTTGAGAAGCGAATTATGGGTATCCTATTATCTAAACTTTTTCTTCTGTGTCATAAAAACCAGCAAACCTGCAACTGCACTCAGCGCCTCCGCACCGGTTAATGCATACCATACGCCCTCCAACCCCAATATTGGCGGTAGCACAAGAATACACGTTATCGGGAACACCAAAACTCTCAAAACTGTAAAAACTGCAGCGACTGCGCTCTTATCAATTGCTGTAAAAACTGATGACAGATATACGTTAAACCACGTAAAAAGGAAGGGCAACGTACAAATAATCAATCTTCTTGTGGTCAGCTCCAGCATTTTCGGGTCATAACCAAAGAAAATTGCAGAAATAGGCTTAGCAAAAATAGATACCAAAGACAGCATAGCTATTGTTGCAATAAAAAGAATTACTAAGCTCATCTTAAAGACATTTCGCATTTCTCTTTTATGATTGGCACCGAAATGATAGCCCATAATCGGCGAACAACCGGATGAGAAACCAGAATATACATTTGTAAAGACAAAAGACACATAAAGCACGACGCCATATGCAGCAACCTCATCCGCACCCGATGCCGAATATTTCATAAGCTGGCTATTATATAGCAAACCAACGATAGATGCAGCCAATGTAGAAATTGCCTCTGCAGAGCCCGTATAACTTGCTTTGCGCATAGCAGGAATTTCGATTTTTGTTTTACGGAAACGTAGCGCTGTTTTATTCTTTTTGCTTGCAAACCAAAGCAGCGGTATGCCTGCTGCAACTGTCTGACTGATGCCGGTTGCCCAAGCCGCGCCCGCAATACCCATATTCAAATATTTTCCATGTACGAATAAAACATCCAAAGCAATGTTCAAAAGGAACGCGAAAACCATGACCCGCGCCGCAAACTTGCGTTTTCCGGCAACGACCAAATATTCCAAAAGGATTCTCTGTCCAAGCTGCGCTGCAGTGAACATAATACAAATCTTGCCGTAAGCCAGACAGTCCTTGAGCATCGCCGCATCTGTAGCGCCAAGGTAATAAGCTGCATGAGGCAGAGCAATAATACCAATCCCAGTAAACAAAACACCGCCAAACAGCGCGATAATCATGGTCATTGTAAAATATCGACCGGCTTTTTCGCGGTTACCTATACCCAGGGTTCTGGCAATCAATGCGCTTCCGTCAGCGCCAAGAACAACACCCATAATACCGATAATTTGCACAAACGGAATAATCAGGTTAACAGATGCAAATGCTGTCTTACCAACATACTTCGAAATAAAATAGCCATCTATGATTCCATAACCGGCAGAAAAAATCATAATGATAATAGACGGCAAAGCAAAGCGAATAAGCCTTCCGTATGAAAAATGGTCAGACAACTGGATTCTCTTCTGATTTTGAATACTTTGCATATAAAATCCCCTTACTAAAAGGCAGTAGCGCTTCTGCCTTTACATTCATATATTTTGCATCCTTGCAATACTTACTTACTGGCTCTGCTTACCGCCGGTGCCTCCACCACGGTGCAACCAATATTGTACAGACATACTGTTAAAATTTGTCCGGAATCAATCTCTGTTTCCAATCGGATAAGTTTTCCGTTTTCGAAGAAGATTCTGCAATGCATAGATGTGCTTTCTTCTCCGGAAGAAACCTCTTTTTGCAGAGTAATGGAATAGCAACGTTCTGCATCATCATAAACAGCCTTTTCAAATTCCCCTTGCAGACCGCTCATTGCCGTATCGACATATTGGGGCAGATATGTATTCAGAAAAACATCTACACTGTCTGCTTTTCCGTCAAATTTTTCCCAGACCTGGTCGGCACTCTGCCAAATATAACTGATAAAACCATTGTTGGACGCAATACATATCAGCCTTGATCCGTGTTTTTTGTCATCCATCATAAGACTGCCGTTTGCTGTGGCAAGAACCATTTTTTCTTGTGTCGAATCGTCACTGATCTCAATGGTAACATCCCTGTAAATCGTTTGAATGTAAGCCTTGTCTCCTAACGCATTCTGCCATTGCTCAGCAGTAACCGAATACAGAGTATCTTTATCACCCAGTCCACTAATATTAGACAGAGCAAGGACAGCGATCACCGCTACAGCCAAAAGCAATATAATTCTAATCTGCGTTTTGTGTCGCATCCTGCTTCCTCCAATTTGATATTGTGATTATTATACACGCCAAACGTTTCTATGTCAACTTATGTAAATCTTAAACAAAACGGAGCGATAGCAGATCGCTCCGTTTTATTAATTTAGTATGCAACGCCCCAGTAGATCATCTTCTTGGCAGGTTTTCCGCAGCAAGCACAAGTCTCGCCCAGGCTTTCCTGTGCAAAGGGGATGCAGCGGGAAGACATTCCGGCTTCTTCCTTCATCTTCAGCTCGCAGTCCAGCTCACCGCACCACATAGTCTTGATAAAGCCGCCGTTTGCCTCTTGCAGAGCCTTGGCCTCTTCTACAGAGTGGGCTTCATAGATATGATCTTCCAGGTTCTTCTTTGCCTTGGCAAACATACCCTGGTGTACCAGCTCAAGCTGCTGTGCCACAGCAAGTTCCAGATCCTCGATCTTTACGATGGTCTTTTCACCATCATTCCGGCGAACAAGCACAACTTGCCCATTCTCCAGATCACGGGGACCGCACTCTACACGCAGAGGCACACCCTTCATTTCATACTCAGCGCACTTCCAACCCATAGAGTTATCGGAATCATCCAGCTTAACACGGAGGCCGGCAGCCAGCAGACGGTCCTTCAGGCCGTTAGCAGCCTCCAGAACGCCCTCCTTGTGCTGGGCAATGGGCAGAATGATCACCTGAATGGGAGCAACCTTAGGCGGCAGCACCAGACCGTTATTATCACCGTGGGTCATAATAATACCACCGATGAGTCTGGTGGAAACACCCCAGGAGGTCTCGTGAGGATTGGTTTTCTGGTTGGTCTTGTCAGTAAACTCAATACCGAAGGCCTTGGCAAAGCCATCACCAAAATAGTGGGATGTACCAGCCTGCAGAGCCTTGCGGTCGTGCATCATACACTCGATGGTGTAAGTAGCTTCTGCGCCGTTAAACTTTTCCTTATCGGTCTTCTGGCCGCGGGTAACAGGCATAGCCAGCACATTCTCGCAGAAATCCGCATAGACATTGAGCATAGTCTCAGTAAAGTCCTTAGCTTCCTCTGCGGTAGCGTGAATGGTATGGCCCTCCTGCCACAGGAACTCTCTGTGCCGCAGGAAAGGACGGCTTGTCTTCTCCCAACGCAGAACACTGCACCACTGGTTATATTTCATAGGCAGATCCCGGTGAGACTGCAGTACATTTGCAAAATGCTCGCAGAACAGAGTTTCGGAGGTGGGTCGAATGGCATAACGCTCCTCCAGTTTCTCATTGCCGCCCATAGTAACCCAAGCGCACTCAGGAGCAAAACCCTCCACGTGGTCCTTTTCCTTCTGCAGAAGGCTCTCGGGGATCAACAGGGGCATATAGACATTTTCAACGCCCTGCTTCTTAAACTCAGCATCCATAATGTGCTGGATATTTTCCCAGATCGCATAGCCGTAGGGTCTGTAAATAAATACACCCTTAATGGAGGAGTAATCGATCAGCTGGGCTTTTTTGCACACATCAGTGAACCATTGCGCAAAGTCTACCTCCATATCGGTGATCTGTTCAACTTTCTTATCTTTCGCCATAACTATTACCTCTTTTACGCATTATTCCGTATGATATATTTTAACACATCTGTCAAGTGTTTGCATAGGATGAACTGCAGTTTATTTTGCCTTTAGGAGGCATTTTATGACACAGGTAACTTTGCTTTTAGAGCCATCTGTGGCTCTTTTTTATTCCCGCATCGCAGCCGTGGCGGAATTACCCTTGGAGAAAGTCCTCGCCGATGCCCTTTTCAAGCTTGCGGCTGAGCTAAGCTTAGAAGCATTACATAAGAATTAATTTTAGAAACCATTGTAATTTCCAAAATAATCTGCTATAATGCCTAGAGTTATACAGTATCGAAGCCGAAAGGAAAGAAATATATGAAATTAGGTATCGTCGGACTTCCTAATGTTGGCAAGTCCACCCTCTTTAACGCCATCACCAACGCAGGCGTTCCTGCAGATAATTATGCTTTCTGCACCATTGACCCCAACGTGGGCGTAGTCTCCGTTCCCGATGAGCGGCTGCAGTGGCTGGCCGATCTGCATAACCCCAAGAAGCTCACCCCTGCCGTGATCGAGTTTGTGGACATTGCAGGTCTTGTTAAGGGCGCATCCAAAGGCGAAGGCCTTGGCAACAAGTTCCTTTCTAACATCCGCACCACCGATGCCATTGTTCACGTTGTCCGCTGCTTTGAGGACAGCAACGTTACCCACGTGGAAGGCACTACCGATCCCCTGCGGGACATCGACATCATTAACCTTGAGTTGGTTATGGCAGACATTGAAATGGTAGAACGCCGTATCGACAAGGCCCAGAAGGCTATGAAGGGCGGCGACAAGCGCTTTGCTCACGAGGTAGAGCTGTTCACCGAGCTGCTTAACCACCTGAACCAAGGCAAGCTGGCACGGACTCTGGACTGCAGCGAGGACGATATGGCTATCATTGCCACCTCCGACCTGCTGACTCTGAAAAAGACCATTTATGTGGCAAACCTGGCTGAGTCTGAAATTAACGAGCCGGAAGAGAACCGCCATTTCCTCGCCGTCAAGGCTCTGGCAGCCGAGGAAGGCAGCCAGCTGATCCCCATCTGCGCCAAGCTGGAAGCTGACATCGCCGAGCTGGATGATCCTGAGGAAAAAGCAATGTTTATGGAAGAGCTTGGCGTCAACGAGTCCGGTCTGGATAAGCTCATCCGCAGCAGCTATGCTCTGCTTGGTCTTATCTCCTTCCTGACCGCCGGCAGCGACGAGTGCCGCGCCTGGACCATTAAGACGGGCACAAAAGCTCCCCAGGCCGCCGGTAAGATCCATACGGACTTTGAGCGCGGCTTTATCCGCGCCGAGGTCATCGCCTTCCAGGATATGAAGGATTGCGGCACAATGGCAGCCGCCAAGGCAAAGGGTCTTGTCCGCAGCGAGGGCAAGGAATATGTAATGAAGGACGGCGACATCGTCAACTTCCTGTTTAACGTGTAAAAAAGTAACCGCGGAGGAAATTCCTCCGCGGTATTTTATGTCTGTAATCAAGCAGTAATCTTTTCTTCCTTCTTCTCATTTGCAGTAAGAGAAATGATCCATAGCACCAGCATTTCCACTGTGGTAAATAAGAAGATGTTCAAAAACGGCATAAAATAGGGTGAGCTTTCCGCCGGGAACATATTAAAGGGATCCCGAACAACAAAGAACCAGTTAAAGAAATAATCGTAACCTTCCACGGAAGCATTGTAAGTATAGTTACCGATCAGCGCCCAAACCGCCATACAGACTGTTACGCCAAGAACATGGCGGAACTTGTGCGTTTTAGCCTCGTTTTCGTACACAAGCACAAGCAGACCGTATACGACCATAAGGCTATGGAACAGCAATGTCTGGTAAGCCCGATAGGAAAGCGGATGGATCTCATGCCACATAACACCCGCAGGATAGAAGATATAAACCAAATTGGAAACAAAACCCAAGAGGGCAAAATAGGTTCTGTATTTGGCAAGACGGGGAATATGATTGCTTAAGAAACACATTGTGCACATACAGGTACAAACATGGAATGGAAGCTTTTCAATGCAAATTTCTCCATATGCCAAGGGCATAATGAAAAATTCCGCAATATACATAAGAAAAACCGTCAAAATCACTCTGTAGATTATTTTCGCTCTATATTGTGCCGTTTTATCCCGTAAGTACCACAGCAGAAAAACGGCAAGGGCAACGGCAATTCCTATGTACATAAAATGCCAAGCGCCAAAGCAGGTAAACACTTCCCCACCCTTAATATCTCCAAATACCTTATGCCAAAATGAATACATTATCTTCACTCCTTTTTTATTTTTCGGCTAACGGATTCATTTAGTAACGCCATTGTCTTCTCTATATCAGGCCGGATGACATAATCAAAATATCGCAATGCCCCCTCTTCCGATATTCTCTTTCCCTCTAATTCATACCAAGCATCATACCCGCGGCAAATATGTCCAATCCTTTCCGAAGGATAACCAAGTAAACACTTTTTGAGTACAGATAGATTAAGAGTAAGATCAAAAAATTCAGGGTCTAGCGCTAAAAGCTCATCCACCGATATGCAAAGAACATTAAAAGTAAAACGAATATTCTCAGAGGAATTACACATTGATTTCTGCATTTTCAAGGCACAGGCAATCTTTCTGTCATCGTGGTAACGGTAAAATAGCGGGCTATTTCCACTGCGCTTATACCCGTCCTTCTCAAGCATTGCCTGTATCTCACGCAAAATGGTTTCATATACTTGCTCAATAATAGAATTGGTCATTTTGTAACTCCTTTGATATTACCGTTAGTGCCTTTGTACTCGTCAGGCACCTATCGTTAATCTCCATCTATCATATAATGCTTCTTGGGATAAACGAAAAATGGCGTATCCGGTTTTAATAGGACAATGTAAAAAGAATCGCCAATCTCAGAACTGGAATAAACCTCGTTTTCAACCGCAATCCGTCCGCATTCAAAATGAAGGAGGTTTTCTCTCTCAGTACGCCGATAATAAGAAACCAACGCCTTTTCCTTTTTACGGAGTTCCCCCTCTATAATCATAAATTTACTCGTTTTAATGATATATAACGGATAATAATAGTTTCTAAAGAGAAAGATTGCAAAAATCATCATAATGAAAATACCAATTATTAACGACATGATTGGGGATTCATATATAGCTTCTAACTGCGCCGCATTCCCACAAGCAAACAACACAGCAAACCATACACAGAACGCAGCAGAAACGCACAGAAGAACCGTTACATAAATGGCAGCACTTTTTCTCTTATTCAATTTTAAGATCAGATCTGACACAATGTCCTGCCTCGTTAACATCTGCTTCTTCATATACATCCCCCTTTCTGCTTTGATTATAGCATACAGATCGGAGCAATGCAATATATGCAAAAAGCACTGCCGAAGCAGTGCTTTTAGGGTTGGGCAAGATGCACCAGATGTAACCAGTCTAAATCTTGATTATTATAATTCGCGTTTCATAAAATAAGGTCCGCACATACCCTCGTGGGTTTTAATATATGTCCATTCAAAATTCTTACCAACAACATATACTTCCGTATAGTCATCCAAGGCTTTTGCTGTATTCAAATCTGGAATTAAATTTTTTGGAGGTTCATCGTTGAACCAGTCTATGTATATAGCTCCGGTTTTATCAATTATATTATATGCTTTTTTAGCTTTATTTCCGGTTAAATATTGTTTCCTTTCTAACAATTCCCAAGAAAAAATGTGCCAAATATAATTCCCGGTAGAAACAACATACTTTTCAATATCCTCTTTAGGAATATCGCCGGCAAAGTTTTCCATCCACTTAGCGTAAAATTCTTTATTTGTCATTATTAGACACCACCTTAAATGTATAATACCACATAGATTGTTGCAATGCAATATATGTAAAAAGTGATATTGTGGCGTTGCCACAGTGATGTTTTGCTCCTTCGTCGCAAAGTGATGTGATGTTTGCTCACTTCGCCGTAAGGCGAAACATCACTCACGCAGTGAACATCATAGCCAACGGCTACATCGCTTGCCCGCAAGGGCAAACATCGTTCCAAACAAAAGAGAACTGCTCTCGCAGTGCTCTTTTGTTTGGCACGTGTTGACAAAAAAGATGCCACCTTGAAAATGGCGAAAAGCCTTGTTTTATAAGGAATTTCAAGATTTTTAGCAATTGTTTTCCAGCCGTTTGTGCGGTTAATGGCACTCTTTTGCAAAATCAAAGCTTTTAC
>JAZOVI010000123.1:0-4007 GCA_045658625.1 Faecousia sp. | reverse complement strand
CGTCGGCAGACAGGCAGAAGGAGTTGGCAAAGCAATGGCTAAGCTTTACACCCTGTGCATCACACAGCATTTCCATAAAATACTCAAAGGCCTGACTCTCCATACCGCTGACACCCACAGAGCCGATTTCTTCTTTGTCAGCCAAAATGCACACAGCGGTGTGCTTGGGTGTGCCAAGGGAGAACATAGACTCGATTTGTGCGTAAGCACAGACCCGGTCATCGTGACCGTAAGCGCCGAGCAAGCTGCGATCCAGGCCAACCTCGCGGCAGCGGCCTGCGGGAACAATGGTCAGCTCAGCAGAGAGGAAGTCCTCTTCAATGAGACCGTACTTTTCGTTCAGCAGCTTCATAATGTTCAGCTTTACAAGATCGCTGCCTTCGCCCTCGATGGGCTCAGTGCCGAGAATGACATTGAGCTGCTCGCCTACGATGCCCTCTGCCAGAGTCTTTTTCATCTGGTCGGCAGACAGGTGGATCAGCAGGTCGGAAACGCAGAGGATGGGGTCATTGGCGTCCTCACCGATGGTGATGGTAACAAGGGTGCCATCCTTGCGGTAAACAACACCGTGAAGAGCCAGAGGTACGGTGGGCCACTGGTACTTCTTGATGCCGCCGTAGTAATGGGTCTTGAAGTAAGCGATTTCGGAATCCTCATAGAGGGGATTGGGCTTCAAGTCCATACGGGGAGAGTCCACGTGGGCAGCGCAGATATTTGCGCCCTCATTCAGGGAAGCAGAGCCGATGACGGCAAGGATGATGCTCTTATCCCGGTTATTCTTGTATACCTTGTCGCCGGGCTTCAGGTCCATACCGGGGACGAGAGCCTTAAAGCCGTACTTTTCAGCGGTGGCTACGGTCCAGGCGGTTGCTTCACGCTCGGTCTTACAGGCATCCATAAAAGCAGAGTAGCGCTTGCAGTAGGCTTCCATTTCTGCCCGCTGCTGGGCAGTGAGTTTTGTATAGCCGTTTTTGGGAGCGGCCAGCAGGGAAGTGCGCAGTTCTTCAGTGGTCATAATAATTACTCCTTTCTAAAGCCTCCCCTGTGTAAGGGGTAGCGTAGCGATTGGGATATATGCTTGCCGGTGGCAAGCATACCTCAATCTGTGGCACGGCAAAGCCGCAACGGAGGGGTTGTCTTTTGTTGATACATAACAATCCCTCAGTCAGCCTGTTCGGCTGACAGCTCCCTTTACACAAGGGAGCCTTTTATGGTTTTATTATATCCTGCCCAAACAAAAATGCAAGGCATTTTTCTTGGAAGGCTTCTTCTGTGGTATTGTTTTCCAAAACAAAGTCGCAAAGGGAAGAAAATTCTTCGTCTGTGCGCTGGGCGCGGATGCGGGAGAGGGCGTACGCTTCGGAAATGCCATCCCGGGCGATGAGCCGTTTCACACGGGTTTCTTCAGTGGCGGTAACGGCGATGGTCATATCGCAAAGCTGGGCAAGTTCGCCTTCGAAAAGACCAATGGCATCAATGGCCACCAGGGTGTTCCAAGGGGGAAGCATCCGCAACACCTCCGCTTTTACGGCGGTGTGGGTGATGGTATTCAGGTCGCTGAGAGCTTTTTTGTCTGCAAAGACGATAGCGCCCAATTTTTTGCGGTCTAAGCTGCCGTCAACTACCGTACCGGGGAAGCGGGTTTCGATGGCGGAAAGCATAGCGGTGTCCTGTTGCAAAAGCCGGTGATAGACTTGATCGCAGTCAATGACTGTGCCGCCCAAACTTTCAATTACACCCAAGAGGGTGGACTTTCCGCAGCCTGTGCCGCCGGTGATGCCGATGATAAAGTTCTTCTCCCGGGGGTTTACGTGATGGAAGCCGGCGGCCTTTCCCAACCGATTTTGGACGGCCAGAGCTTTGCCGCTGCCTTTGGGGCAACGGGCGAACACTGTGCCAATGCTGGGGTCGTCCAGTTCCCGGAGGGCGGCGAAAAGGCCTGCCATCAGGGAGTCCGGGTCTTTTTCTGCGCCGTAGGCAAGAGGAGAAAATTCTGCAAAGGTATCCATTTCCTCCCGGAAGCAGAGAACGCGGTTATTAGGTCTAAAATGCTTTTGGATATAGGCCTTGGCGGCAATCAGGTCGCCGTCTACGATGACCACCTGGCAATCGGGGGCGTAGTGGCGGTACTTCATACCGGGGGCTTTTACCACCTCATCTTTTTCCACAGAGGCGGTGATGGCCTTGTCCATAATGATATCGCCCACAATGGGGAGCATATCCCAGGGGGTAATTCCGCCGGGACGGAGCAGGCGGGGGGTATCCTCCGACAGGTCTAAAATGGTACTTTCCACGCCGACCCGGCAAGGGCCGCCGTCCACAATGGCGTCAATCCGGCCGTCGTGGTCGTGGAGAACGTGCTGGGCGGTGGTGGTGGAGGGTTTGCCGGAGATATTGGCAGACGGAGCAGCCAAAGGGCAGCCGGAAAGCCGGATAATCTCCCGGGTGATAGCATTGTCCGGGCAGCGGACAGCCACCGTGGGAAGTCCGGCGGTGGTGCATTTGGGAACACAGTCCCGGGCAGGCAGCACCATGGTCAGCGGGCCGGGCCAAAAGGCTTCTGCCAGCTTGTAAGCCGCTTCCGGGATATGGTGGCAATAGCGCTCCATTTCCGAAGCTTCGGAAATGTGGAGAATCAAGGGGTTATCCTGGGGACGACCCTTTGCCAAAAAGATTTTTGCAACGGCTTCCGGGTTGAGGCCGTTGGCGGCAAGGCCGTATACGGTCTCCGTAGGAATTGCCACAAGTCCGCCGGATTTCAGGATTTCTGCGGCGGTTTGGGCTGTGCCGGGCTCGTTGCCGGATAAAAACAAGGTCTTCATAAACGGCCTCCTTTCTGAAAAGAATGGGAGCAGCGGTGGCTGCTCCCAATTTGATTAGATAGTGGGCTGGTTGGCAGCTTCGATGATCTGCACGAACTTTTCGGGAACCAGAGAAGCGCCGCCGATGAGGCCGCCGTCAATGTCGGGCTGAGCCAGCAGCTCAAATGCGTTCTTCTCATTCATAGAGCCGCCGTACAGGATGGAGATGGTGCGGGCGGTCTTGGAGGTGTAGAGCTTGCGAACAACGGTACGGATGCTCTCGCAAACTTCCTGCGCCTGCTCGGGAGTAGCGGTCATACCGGTGCCGATAGCCCAGATGGGCTCGTAAGCGATAACGACCTTGCGGATCTTATCCTCGGGAACGTTCTGCAGACCCAGCTTGATCTGCATTGCGATCCACTCGGAGGTGATGCCGGTCTGGCGCTGCTCCAGGCTCTCGCCGCAGCACATAATGGGAATGAGGCCTGCATCCAGGGCAGCCAGGACCTTAGCATTGACGTCCTGATCGGTTTCGCCCATAGCGCGGCGCTCGGAGTGGCCGATGATTACGTACTTGCAGCCAGCGTCTACCAGCATGCCGGTGGAAATCTCACCGGTGTAAGCGCCGGAGGGGTTGGCGTTGCAGTTCTCTGCGCCGATGCCGACTCTGGTCTCACGCATAGCGCGGACAGCAGCGGGGATGCAGATTGCGGGAACGCAGAGTGCAACATCACACCAGCGGCCCTTGGGCAGGATTGCCTTCAGGTTCTGCATAAACTCCTTGGTCTCGGAGGGGGTCTTGTTCATTTTCCAGTTGCCGGCAATGACGGTCTTACGGTATTTTCTGTTCATAACTAATATTTCTCCTATATATGCATCGATAAACGATGTGATTTACAAATTTAAGTAGTTGAGGGAAACAATCCCCCAGTCCCGCTGTCCGCGGGACAGCCCCCTTTACACAAGGGGGCCGTTTATGCGGTAAGTAACTTACTTGTCCTGCAGACAAGCGATGCCGGGCAGCTCCAGGCCTTCCAGGAATTCCAGGGAAGCGCCGCCGCCGGTGGAAATGTGGGTGATAGCGTTTGCAAAGCCCAGCTGCTCGCAAGCTGCTGCGGAGTCGCCGCCGCCAACGATGGTTACAGCGTCACTGTCAGCCAGAGCCTGTGCAACAGCGATGGTGCCCTTTGCCAGAGTGGGGTTCTC
>JAZOVI010000122.1:0-7021 GCA_045658625.1 Faecousia sp. | reverse complement strand
CTTCATAGGTGCCATGCCGGAGTTAATCAGCAGAAGAGAAGCGTCGTTCTGGGGGATCAGGGAAAAGCTGGGCAGGCGCAGGTGATCCTTGCTCTCAAAGTAAGAAAGGAACATCTCACGCAGTTCGTTTAAGCCGTAATATTTTGCCATTGGAATTTACCTCCATAAAATTAAAAATCGCCCCTACAAAAAGTAGGGGCGAAAGAATCGCGGTACCACCCTAATTCACCGCTTGCGCGGCATCTTAGATGCTCTGTAACGGGAGCGCCCGTCCCGGTCCTCCCGGGCTGCTTGGAAATGGCTTGCAGCGCTTGGCGTAAAGGGCTTGCACCTGTCCCCTCTCGCTTTGTACGCAAGGTACTGCTTAGTTTCCGCATTGCTTTTGCATATCGGGGATATTCTATCATATTTAACGGAAAAGTCAATGATTTTGTTTGAAAATTGTGCAAGAAAAGCCTCCCCTTACACAGGGGAGGCTTTGGTGCGTTTATTTGCTATCAAGCCATTCTTGCAGGGCGGTGCGGCCGGCGTCGCTCATGGGGAAAATCTCTTTCCCCTCGATGGTGCTTTTTTCGTAGCACAGCGGGCCGTACCAATATTCTGCTTCGATGGTGCTGTTTTCCATATCCACCTCTTTGCTATTAGGCAGCTTTACCACCTTGGGAACGATGCGAAAACGCAGATTGCCATTGGATCCGGTAAAGACATTGTTCATCGCAAAGCTGTGGAGCGTGGGAATGTAAATCATTCCTCCACCAGGCTTTCCATTTCGTCAAGGAGCTCGCCGAACAGCTGCAGCGCCTGGGCAACAGGCTCGGGGCTTTCCATATCTACGCCTGCGTCACGAAGCAGCTCGATGGGGCTCTTGGAGCAGCCGCCGGAGAGGAACTTAATGTAATCCTTTACCGCAGGCTCGCCCTCTTTGAGAATCCGGCGGGACAGAGCGATGGCGGCAGAGTAGCCGGTGGCGTACTGGAAGACATAGTAGTTATAGTAGAAATGGGGAATTCTTGCCCATTCCATAGCGATCTGATCGTCAACCACCATATCCGGTCCAAAGTACTTCTCGTTCAGCTTCCGGTACTCGCTGCACAGCAGGTCTGCAGTCAGGGTCTTGCCCTCAGCGGTGAGCTTGCCCATAATCAGCTCGAACTCAGCAAACATGGTCTGCCGATACAGCGTACCCTTGAACTGCTCCATAAAGTGGTTAATGAGGTATGCCCGCTCCTTCTTATCGGTGGTCTTATTCAGGAGGTATTCCATCAGGAGCGCTTCGTTACAGGTGGAGGCCACTTCGGCAACAAAGATCACATAGTCGGCGTCAATGGGATTTTGGTACTTGTTGGAGTGCCAGGAGTGCAGAGCATGTCCCATTTCGTGAGCCAGGGTGAACTGGCTGTCCAGCGTGCCGGTGTAGTTCATCAGCACGTAGGGATGGACGGAAGCGCCGGCAGAATATGCGCCGCTGCGCTTGCCCTCGTTGGGGTAAACGTCAACCCAGCGGCTATTAAAGCCTTCCATCAGCACCTTGCGGTAGTCCTCACCCAAAGGAGCAAGGGCATCGTAAATGGTCTGCTTTGCTTCCTCGTAGGGGATCTTCTTATCTACGCCGGAGACAAGGTTTGCATACACATCGTAGAAGTGCAGCTCGTCCACGCCCAACAGCTTTTTGCGCAGGCGGACATAGCGGTGCATCTTGTCCATATTCTTATGCACTGCCTCGATGAGGTTTTCATAGACGGAGGTAGGCACATTGGTGCGGGAAAGGGATGCCTCCAGGGTGGAGTTGTAGCGGCGGGCATCGGCAAAGAACTTCAGCTTCTTATTCTGGGCGTTGAGGATTGCGGCGGCGGTATTGCGGAAGCTGCCGAAGCCCTTATAGAGGTTTTCGTAAGCGGATTTCCGCAACGCACGGTCAGCAGAGCCCTGGTAGGAAATAAAGGTGCTCTGGCTCAGAGGACGGGCGTTGCCCTCACCGTCAATGGCATCCTCAAAGGTCAGGTCGGCATCGGCAAACATACCGTAAATATTGTCGGGCGCGCCTGCCATATCGCCGGCCAGCGCCAAGAGTCTCTCTTCCTGAGCAGACAGGGAGTGCTCCTTATGACGGCGCTTGTCGGTAAGATACCGGCGGTAACGCTCTAAGCCGGGGAAATCCTTATAGAACTGCTCCAAAGTCTCATCTTCGATGGCCATAATTTCGGGGGTTTCAAAGCTGCAGGCGGTGCTGAGAGCGACCACCTCGGACATAAACTTACCGCTCATTGCCTGGTAGAAGGCGTTGCGGGTGTCCTCGTCGGACTTGCGCATACAGTAGTTGGCAAGAAGGCTCAGCTTCTCGTCTACCTTTTCCATCAGGGTCAAATATGCGCAGAGGCTCTCGCCGCTTTCACTCAGTTTGCCTGCGTAAGCTGCCAGGGCATCTTTGTCAGCGCCCACGGTGGCAAGCTCTGCTTCCCAAGCTTCGTCGGAGACGTACATATCTTCGGTAGCCCAGGTATCTTCCTTGCGGACTTCGCTGCGCTGGGGGAGTTTCTTGATTTCTTCCATTGTTTTTACCTCCAATGAATAATTTTCCATTATTATACCACTCCCCTATTCAAAATGCAATCTTGCATTTAGGGACAATTTATGATAAATTACCTGCGGTGATGATATGAAAAAACAACTTCTTGGCAATCTTTACCTGACGATTGCCGTTTTAATTTGGGGCAGTACATTTATTGCCCAAAGTGTGGGTATGGACAGCGTAGGGCCATTTACCTTTTTGGCTGTCCGGTGCGCCCTGGCGGTGGTATTTCTTCTGCCGGTGATTGCCCTGTTCGAACGAAAAGACCTGAAAAACTATATTTCCAAATGGCTGGATAAAAAGCTATGGCTTGCCGGATTTTTCTGCGGTCTTTCCCTGTTTGTGGCATCTGCCCTGCAGCAGATTAGCCTTGTGGACACGGATGCGGGAAAAGCAGGCTTTCTTACATCGCTCTACGTAATCCTTGTGCCGGTAATCGGCCTGTTTTTAGGCAAAAAACCCAATATTAACATCGTCGTAAGTCTCATTCTTTCGGTTATAGGCTTATATCTGCTGAGCTGCATGGGGGTAAGTGCCATCCGACTCAGCGACCTGTTTCTCCTGCTCTCTGCCCTGGCTTTTGCAGTGCAGATTACCTTGGTGGAACGGCTGGGCGGCGGTGTGGACAGCCTGCGGCTCAACTGCATCCAATGCCTTGTTGCAGGCGTTTTTGCTTCTGTTTTTATGTTTTTCGGAGAAGCGCCGAAAATGGATGGGATTTTTAGCTGCTGGCTGCCGCTGGTATATGCGGGCATCCTTTCTAACGGCATCGCCTACTCTATGCAGGTGATGGGACAGCAGCGGATTGAGTCCAACACCGCTTCCATTATTATGAGTATGGAAAGTGTGGTAGCGGCACTGTGTGGCTGGCTGATTCTAAACGAAAGAATGACCCCCCGGGAACTTGGGGGCTGCGGATTGGTATTTATCGCGGTGATTCTTTCCCAAATTCCCCTGAAGAAGAAATAAGAAAACCCCGACGATTTTCGTCGGGGGTTTTACTACATTGTACCAGGAGATTGCCACGGCTCTACGAGCCTCGCAATGACATCCTTAATTGACTGTCCATTGTTAATTGTCAATTATTTCTTATCCTGCTGGATGATGCGCTTCATGGCTTCGATGCCCACTTTGATTGCGCCGGTGGTATCCTCGGTCATAGGCATAAACAGGCCTGCCTTTTCCCGCTCCTGATTCCACACAGCGTGGAAGCAGCTTCCGCAGCGAACGCCCAGGGCAGAAGCCACGACAAACAGGGCCGCAGATTCCATTTCGCTGGCCTTTACGCCCAGGCGCTTCCAAGCTTCCCACTTTTGCAGAAGCTCGTAGGAAACGGGAGACTTCTCGGGAGAATGCTGGCCGTAGAAGGAGTCCTTACACTGGACAACGCCGGTATGAGTGTTGTAGCCAAGGTCTTCAGATGCCTGCTTCAGCGCCAAAGTTACATCAAAGTCAGGCACAGCCGGGAACTCAGCAGGCGCATACTCAAAGGAGGTATGCTCAAAGCGGATTGCGCCGGTGGCAACCACCACATCACCAGGCATTACATCCATATGGATGCCGCCACAAGTGCCGATGCGGATAAAGGTATCTGCGCCGATGGCAGTCAGCTCTTCCATCCCGATGGAAGCGGAAGGGGCACCGATACCGGTGGAGCAGACGGAGACTTTTTCTCCGCAGAGGTAGCCGGTGTAAATATTGTATTCCCGGTTCATACCGATATGGACAGGGTTATCAAAATAGGAAGCGATGGCTTCGCAGCGGCCGGGGTCGCCGGGCAGGAATACATATCTGCCCACGTCGCCGGCAGAGCAGTTAATATGGTACTGTTTTTCAGTCGCTTGCATAGAAAAACCTCCTTAGAATAAGCTGACTTGGTTGGAGTCAGGCAGGCTGCCGAATGCGCCTGCATCTTTGAGCATTTGGATATGGGTTTTCGATACCTTGGGACAGGCGGAGGCCACTTCCTCAATGGAGATAAACTCTCTTCCTTCCCTGCCCTTCATCAAGTCCCAAGCGGCGTTTTCGCCAAGGCCGGAGATAGACACAAAGGGCGGACGGATTTTGCCGTCCTCAATGAGGAAGCGGGTGGCGTGGCTCTTATAAATGTCGATGGGCAAGAACTCGAAACCACGGAGATAGAACTCGTAGGCGACCTCCAAGGTGGTCAGCAGGTCGTCTTCCTTGTCCGTTGCATTTTCGTTAGAGTCAATGGCCTTGATATGGGTCTTTACATCCTCCATACCGTTTGTCATCATCAGGGCATCGAAGCCGCCCTTTTGGCTGCGGCGGTAGAAATAAGCCGCATAGAACGCAAGCGGGTGATTGACCTTAAACCAGGCGATGCGGAACGCCATCATAACATAGGCAACGGCGTGAGCCTTGGGGAACAGGTACTTAATCTTCTTGCAGGACAGAATGTACCAGTCCGGCACGCCGGCGTCGATCATTTCCTGCTCTGCCCCGTCAGGCAGACCTTTGCCTTTACGGACGGACTCCATAATCTTGAAAGCCCGCTTTTCGGGAAGTCCCCGGGAGATGAGGTAGATCATAATATCGTCACGACAGCCGATGGTTTGGTCAACCTGGGCTGTGCCGGAGACGATGAGGTCTTTTGCGTTGCCCAGCCACACGTCGGTTCCGTGGGTGTAGCCGGAAATTCGCACCAAAAAGTCAAACTTTTCGGGCTTGGTATCCAGCAGAACTTCACGGGTGAACCGGGTGTTAAACTCGGGAACGGCTACAGCGCCGGTAGGTCCGAGTATTGGGTCATTTTCGTAGCCCAATACCTTGGAAGAGGTGAAAATGGACATAGTTGCCTTGTCGTCCAAGGGGATGGTCTTGGCATCCACGCCGGTATCGTCCTCCATCATACGGATCATGGTGGGGTCATCGTGGCCCAGCATATCCAGCTTCAGGAGGTTTTCTTCCATAGAGTGGTATTCAAAATGGGTGGTGATCTGGTCGGAATTGGGGTCGTCTGCCGGGTGCTGCACCGGGCAGAAATCCCAAATTTCGTTCTCTTGGGGAATAACAACCAGACCGCCGGGGTGCTGACCGGTGGTACGGCGCACGCCTACACAGCCGGCGGCAAGGCGGTTTTCCTCTGCCCGGCTGACCACTTTATTCCGTTCATCTAAGAATTTCTTGGCGTAGCCGAAGGCGGTCTTTTCCGCCACCGTGCCGATGGTGCCTGCCCGGAAAACGTGGGATTTGCCGAACATTTCCGTGCAATATGCGTGAGCCCGGGCCTGGTACTCGCCGGAGAAGTTAAGGTCGATATCGGGGACTTTGTCGCCGCCGAAGCCCAGGAATGTTTCAAAGGGGATGTTGAAGCCGTCTTTTTCCAGTTGCGTTCCGCACTTGGGGCAGACCGCATCGGGCAGATCCGCGCCGCAGTTAAAGCCCTCAGGCACATCCAAAATGGTGTGCTTACATTCGGGGTTGGGACAGCGGTAGTGGGGAGGGAAAGAGTTAACCTCCGTAATGCCCGAAAGATAGGCAACAATAGACGAGCCGACCGAGCCTCGGGAGCCTACCAAATAGCCGTTTTCCAGGGAATTTTGCACCAGCCGCTGGGCGGACATATAAATCACGTCATAGTGGCAGGAGATAATGTCATTTAACTCCGTGTCCACACGGCGGGCCATAGATTCCGGAGGATTTTCGCCGTAGAGACGGTGGAATTTGCCGTAGACCAGGTTTTTCAGGTCCTCCACGGAATTTTCAATGGCCGGGGCGAACAGGTTGTGGGGCACAGGACGTACGGTGTCGCACATATCGGCAATGAGATTGGGATTGTCGATAACCACTTCCCTGGCCGTTTCCTCGCCCAAGTAGCTAAATTCCCGGAGCATTTCGTCGGTGGTGCGGAAATACAGGGGGTTATCCTTGTCCGCATCGTCGAAGCCCTTGGTGGCCAGCAGAATATGACGGAAGATCTCGTCCTCCGGGTCTAAGAAGTGGACGTCGCCGGTGGCCACAACAGGCTTATTCAGGCGGCGACCCAGCTCCACGATCTGCCGGTTGCAATCTTTCAGTTCCTCTTGGGAGATAGCAATGGGAGCTTCGCCCTTTTTGCCCTCGTCCAGCATAAACCGGTTATTGGACAGGGGCTGAACCTCCAAATAGTCATAAAAGCTTGCCAGGCGTTCCAATTCTTCCCAGCTTTTGCCGGAAAGGGCTGCCTGGTAAATTTCATTGTTTTCGCAGGCAGAGCCGATAATAAGACCCTCCCGCAGTTTGAGTAGCTCGGATTTGTAGATCCGGGGGAATTTCTTAAAATGCTTCAAATTGGAGTCAGAGATCAGGTGGTAGAGATTCCGAAGTCCCATCTGATTTTTGGCAAATACCACAAGGTGCTGACAGCGAATGGTCTCCCGACGGTGGGCGGGGCGCAAAGGCAGCATCTTTTCGTTTATTTCCTGAATATCGGTGATGCCCTCCTTTGTA
>JAZOVI010000121.1:0-2649 GCA_045658625.1 Faecousia sp. | reverse complement strand
GTTTATCGATCTGTTATTATTATATTCCTCAAATCGAAGTTTGTCAATATGTCCCCATGTTTTTTTGGTTTCACTTTCCGTTCTATGGTTTCATTTTTGAGTGAAACCAAATGAAACCATTTGAAACCGTATCATTTTTATCAACTGTTGCCAAATAAGAACCGTAATTTTGATACGATGAGTATCAAGGTTACGGTTCTTTTTCTTTTTGTTAAACCCCTTGTGCCACGAGGCTTTGCAGACTTTTGCTCAACGAACAAAGTGTCATCGTGGGCATACAGGGGTGTTTGCGGATCGTCTTAACAGGCCCAAAATAGCCTCTTTGCAGTACATTCATAGCCACAATGACACTTATGAAAGGTAAAAGTGTCATCGTCCCTGGAAAAGTGTCATTGTGAGAAAACAGCCCCTACTACCCAATCGAGTAGTAGGGGCTGTTTTCGGTTATCTTCCGCTGATCTGACGGCGGCAATAGATACGACTACCGAGGAATGCCAGCAGCGCTGCGGTGACAATGTAGAGCAAGGGAACGATTTGATATGAGGTAAAATGCTTCCCAAACAGAGAAACCAATCGAAGGTCAAACGTGTTCCACATGGATAGAAAACAGGTAGGAAGATAATCCCATAACTGTCCCAATATGCGATACTCTGCCGGTGGCTGAACAAGCATTCCGGCAAGGATCATGCCGGTGATAATGGACATTGCGGCAATACTGCTATAAAACAGTTCGGACAGAAACATGACAAATACACTGATCAAAAACGCTGCCACCAACAGGCAGACGTATGCAATCAGGCAGGCTTGTCCTATGGTGATATTGCCTGCGTAGTTTTTGTAAAAAATCTGTATTGCGGCATCAAAGCCCTCTGCACCATATACACACAGGCACAGTACCCAAGTCAGCACCGTCATGAGTAGCGCACCGGCACACCCCACGGTGATCCCGGCAAACAGCTTGACCCAATATAGCCGTCTTTTTCCGTTTGCAGTACACAGCACAAGTTGATCTGTTCGGTAAGTGCGCTCGTCGGGAAAGCTACTTGAAAGAGCGATGATAGTATAGAGCAGCATCATGAAGCCCACGCCGAGAAACGTTTCTAAAATGCATCGGTATCCTTCGTGGAACTGATATATCATAGGGGTTGCAATGGCATTGGCCCGCCTCTGCCAATATGCAATCTCAGCTTCGGTCAGATGGTTGTTCATAGCAGATCCTTCAAACTGCTCTATCATAGCGGCATATAATGCAGCTTCATCAGGAACCCACTGTATGACTGCTCCGTTGTTCATTCCCGTCCATGCTCGGATTAAATGAAAGATTTCGCTGTACGGCCGGGCATAGTTTTGGTATTCTTCCGTTAAAACATATTTAGTTTCTATCGGCAAATCCTTGTAAGCGGCAATGGTCTCCTCCAGTAGGGATTGGTCTATGGGCTTTCCGCTGAGCGCTTTGCGGTACGACTGATCAATCAGGTGTTGTTCGTAATTTGTGCCTATGGCTACGCCATCCACGTAATAGGTTCCCAGCAAAGGGGCCAGGATTGAAAAAGCAATGGCCGCCACGCAGATAAGAAGCGAGACCCAAAGCAGTTTCTTTTGCATCAGCTTTTTCAGTTCATAACCATACAGGGTAAACAGATTATTCATGGCCTCCCTCCTCAAATTGCGCAAGATAGAAGCCCTCTAAATCACCCATTTGGTCATCCCATGCTCCGTGATAAATCAAATTTCCATTTTTCATCATAAGCACCTCATCGGCAATATGCTCGATGTCGGAAACAATATGCGTAGACAGAAGTACGATACTGTCTTTGCCGAGTTGCCCAATAAGGTTTCGGAAGCGCACTCGTTCTTTGGGGTCCAGTCCTGCGGTGGGTTCGTCGAGGATCAGCATCTTGGGGTTGTTCAGCAATGCTTGCGCGATTCCCAGACGTTGCTTCATACCACCCGAAAAGGTTTTAATCTTTTTGCGGCCCATCTCTTGCAGGCCGACCAATTCCAGAAGCTCATTTGCCCGCCGCTTGGCTGAATGCTTGGGCAGTCCCTTCAATGCCGCCATATACAACAGAAAACCCATAGCGGTAAATTCCGGATAATAACCGAAATCCTGGGGTAAATACCCTAATATCGCACGATAACCTTCCTCGCTGACATCCATACCGTCGAAAGCGATTGTACCGCTTGTAGGTTGCAGGATGCCGCAGAGCATACGCATCAGTGTGGTTTTTCCTGCGCCATTCGTCCCCAAAAGACCATAAACTCCATTATTTAAACGCAGGCTGACACGGTCTACTGCGATTTTATTTTGAAATTGCTTTGTCAGCCTATCGATGACAAGTTCCATGTGTATTCCTCCGTTTGTTTTATCGTGCAGTGTAGTTCATGTGCCAACTCTATGAGTAAGAAAACTGACAGAATGATCCACCAACCGATGTAAATTTCTTGATATACGAGGTCGGTCACAAAATGCAGGCCGGCATTGATCCCGCTGACAATTACGGCAACGCACGTACACCCATAAACCGTTTCTTTACCATTGACTCGGCGAGCAATCCACAAACTGAAGTTTACAGTCAGCAGATATGGAACGAGAAGGTACATCCCCGTTTGAAGCAGAGAAAAATCATTACCAATACGGCACAGGGG
>JAZOVI010000120.1:0-13091 GCA_045658625.1 Faecousia sp. | reverse complement strand
GATCAGAACCACGGAGTGCTCCTGCAGGTTGTGGCCAACACCAGGGATATAAGCGGAAACTTCCATACCGTTGGTCAGACGCACACGGGCGATCTTACGCAGAGCGGAGTTAGGCTTCTTGGGGCTGGTGGTACGAACAGCAGTGCAAACACCACGCTTCTGGGGGGAAGGCAGATTGGTAGCCTTGTTCTCCAGGGTGTTCAGACCCTTCTGCAGAGCAGGAGCGGTAGACTTGTAGGTAGACTGCTTACGGCCATTTCTAACGAGCTGATTAAAAGTAGGCATTCATTTTCTCCTTTCTTTGATTCTCGCCATAAGGCGGATATATTCCACGGCAAAGCCGATAGAACCAAATCATTTTACGGTAGCGGCAGCAGCCGCACCGACTTCGATACCGCAGGCATGCCCCAGTTCCGTCATTGACCGAACCCAGGTATACGGTACATTGTGGAGCTGACAGAGCGCTTCAATAGGCTCGGTCAGGGCGGGGTCTGCGTTTCTTGCCAGATACACCTGCAGGGCGGAGCCGGAAAGTAAGGCTTTTCGGAGCTGTTTTGCTCCCACAACCACTCGATGCTTGGTGATCTCGGAAGGACGTATGTCCCCGGTTGATTGACAGTCTGTTTGCATATCCATACAGCTTCTTATTATACGCAAAAAGAAAGAAAAGTCAACAACTTTTCGATATTTTTTCTGTATAATCTGTATTCTACTTAAAAATTTCCCATTTCTTCCCTACCCTGTCCACTTATCCTCTTAAAATGTGCATATTACAGCCCTTTTCTTACGAAATACGCTCACATTTCTATACCAACCAACAGAAAAATCCCAGGGGGAGCTAAACTGCTCCCCCCGGGATACGGGTTAGGTTTTGTGCGGATAGACTATGGTAGATTCACTGTCAGACAGGGAACCACCCCCTGTCTTCTACGCTGAACTACCTGTCCATATTTATTGACAGATTACTTTTTTTATACCACTGATGCATATTAAACTGTGAATCATCTGTTCCACTGCGTTTTTTTCACTCGCACCAAAATCCATACATAACTGAATTACTTTACTACCAGTCTTTCTGATGTCTGTTAAGCAAATTTTTGCGCCATTTGTTTCATTCCATTGAGATACAAATAGTGTTACACTTTTCAACAATTGTTCCTCAATAATATCACAGATAGGTTCGCAGAAAAAAATCTTAAGGGTTTCTCCTCCATAGAAAATTTGATAATCAAAAGGAAGTCCACTTTCGTTGGATTTTACAATTGGATGGTATAACATAGGCAATACTGTGTTTAACTTCTTTGCCTCTAAAGCCCCAACATGTACACAAAAAGAAATCGCGCTATTTCCCTTCTCTTCCCATGGATATGGACAATGATCCATTTCCCCAGACCAAGAAACCACAATTTCACATATATGTAATGCAGCGGTTCGAGATGATATACGCATTAACATTGTGTTTTCATTGTATGGCAATGACATATATGATTCTGGGTCAATCGTTAGGCAAATTAAATCTGTCAGATTTTTTCGCAGGATATCGTCGATGACAATGTTCTCGATTTGTGGAGTGATATATTTAGATAGTTCTTTCAAATACCAAGCTACAGGTTCCTTGCCCTTGTAATCAAATGCGGTAATTTCTACCTTCAATCTTCTCATCCATACACCTTCCTTTTGATATCAAGCAATAAAGACAGGGTATCGTCCCGTGTCTTCACCCTGTCTTCATAGCAGTTAAAGATAATAAATCCAAATATGTCCATCTTTCTCTTTTGCAACACAGTTATCCTTTGCCCATGAGCATATGTCCTTCATTATTTTTACCAAAACATTTCCTGAGTCCGCAGTGTTTGATGGCCCCCAAAGTCTAGCGACTATCCCTTGTCCACAGCATTCATAAGAGTATTCAATATACGGAAGAGGGTTTTGACAATTATCAAAGGGTCGTATAACTCTTATGCACTGTTTTTGTTCATTAATTTGTTTGTCATAACAAAATCTGTTGACATCAGGCCTGTTAACTAGAAGATACTTGCCCTGTTCTGTTAAAACGTCGTGCTCACATATAATAAGCGCGGGGAGCAGCTCAAGTGAGTAGTGCTCTTTAATAAATTGAAACAGCTCCTGCTCCTTTTTCTTGTCTAGAACAAAATAGAATTGACGACGCATATGGTATCACCTCTAAAGAAAGAAATTGTAAGACAAGGGAAGGTTCTCTATCTTATTATCTCAAGACTTGATATTTCTTTCTTTTTCATTGTACCGCAAAAAGCGGAAAACGGCAAGAGGTATCGACAAAAAAGCCCTCCGGGTTGTTCCCGGAGGGATTTAATGTTTATTCTTCGGTCTCGACGATCTCT
The DNA here is from genome assembly GCA_045658625.1 of Faecousia sp. Taxonomy (GTDB): domain Bacteria; phylum Bacillota; class Clostridia; order Oscillospirales; family Oscillospiraceae; genus Faecousia. Next base: position 10,728 of record JAZOVI010000120.1, on the reverse strand, counting down.
TCTTCGGCGTTTGCCTCGTTGGCAGCCTCGGCAGATTCCACAACCTCAACAAACCGGCTGTCCTCGTCCATATTGGACTTGAAATCCCGGTATGCCATCAGGCCGGAGCCTGCGGGGATCAGCTTACCAATGATAACGTTCTCCTTCAGACCAACCAGATGGTCAACCTTGCCCTTGATAGCAGCAACGGTCAGGACCTTGGTGGTCTCCTGGAAGGATGCAGCGGACAGGAAGGAATCGGTAGCCAGAGATGCCTTGGTGATACCCAGCAGCACGGTAGATGCGGTGGGCAGTACCAGATCCTCTTCGCCGGCATCAATCCGTGCCTGAACAGCCGCCAAAGCGTCCTCAAACTCAAAGATGTCAATGACAGTACCGCTGAGCAGTGTGCTGTCGCCGGGCTCCTCAACGCGAACCTTACGCATCATCTGACGGATAATAACCTCGATGTGCTTGTCGTTGATTTCAACACCCTGCTGACGGTACACAGCCTGAACAGACTGCACCAGGTAATCCTGGACAGCTTCCACACCGGAGATACGCAGAACATCCTGAGGATAGAGCGCACCATCAGTGATGGGCTCGCCCTTCTGAATCGTCTTACCGTGGCTGACCTTCAGACCAACAGAGTAAGGTACCTGATAGAGCTTCACTTCGCCGTCTTCTGCAGTAATGGTGATATTACGCTGTGCAGTGCGGCGGGTATCGTCAATAGAGACAACACCGGTGATTTCAGCGATCTGCGCCATCTTCTTGGGACGGCGGGACTCAAACAATTCTTCAACTCTGGGCAGACCCTGAGTAATATCGTCACCTGCAACACCGCCGGAGTGGAAGGTACGCATGGTCAGCTGCGTACCAGGCTCACCGATAGACTGTGCAGCGATAATACCGACAGCCTCACCAAGATCAACGCTCTTGGAGGTAGCCAGGTTCATACCGTAGCAGCGGGCGCAAACACCGCTTCTTGCGCGGCAGCCCAGAACAGTACGGATATAGATCTTCTCAATACCGGCATCCTCAAACTTCTGCGCATCCTCGGGCATCATCATAACATCCTTAGAGTGCAGCAGCTCACCGGTAACGGGATGCAGCACGTCGTTCACAGGATAACGGCCCTTAATACGGTTGCCAAAGGTGTCGATCACGTCGCCGTTCTGCACAACAGCGCCAACCCAAATACCGTTGACGGTCTTACAGTCGTGCTCACGGATGATGACATCCTGAGAAACGTCGACCATACGACGGGTCAAGTAACCGGAGTCAGCGGTACGCAGAGCGGTATCGGTCATACCCTTACGTGCGCCTCTGGAGGAAATGAAGTACTCCAGAACAGACAGACCTTCACGGAAGTTAGCCTTAACGGGAATTTCGATGGTACGACCAGCGGTATCGGCCATCAAGCCACGCATACCGGCCAGCTGACGAATCTGTGCCATAGAGCCACGGGCGCCGGAGTCAGCCATCATATAGATGGGGTTAAACTCATCCAGGTTGCCCTGCAGAGCGCCGGTAACATCGGCAGTAGTACGCTCCCACTGCTGTACAACCAGACGATAACGTTCTTCGTTGGTGATATAGCCCTGGCGGTAGAACTGCTCGATTTCCACAACCTTAGCCTCAGCTTCCTTAACCAGCTGATACTTCTTCTCAGGTACAACCATATCCGCAATAGAAACGGAGATAGCGCCCTTGGTGGAGTACTTATAGCCCAAAGCCTTGACGCGGTCCAGCATCTCGGTAGCTACGGTAAAGCCATGGCGGCGGATGCACTTGTCAATGATCTTACCCAGCTGCTTCTTGCCAACCAGGAAATCAACTTCCAGGTCAAATGCCTTTGCAGGGTCGGTACGATCCACAAAGCCCAAATCCTGAGGGATAGGCTCATTGTAAATCAGACGACCAACAGTAGCGTTAATGACACGGTACTGCATTTCGCCGTCAACCATCTTACCGTAACGGACACAGATGGGTGCGTGCAGGCCTACATTGCCGGCTGCATAGGCAGCAATCGCTTCGTTAACGCTGGAGTAGTTCAGCTTGGGACGGAAGGTAGCCTGGGTCTTGCCCTCAGCCTTTGCCTTCTTATTTGCTGCTACAAACTCGTCAGCATCCACCAGTTCGCCTACAGGCAGACCGGTATCACCGGCATCGGTAACAAATACCTCCTCTGCACCCTTCTCAGCCTTACCAAGTCTGGTGTAAGTCAGGTAGTAGGCACCGAGGATCATATCCTGGGTGGGAACAGCAACAGGCTTGCCGTCCTGAGGACGGAGCAAGTTGTTGGCAGAGAGCATCAGCATTCTGGCTTCTGCCTGTGCCTCTGCGGACAGAGGTACGTGAATAGCCATCTGGTCGCCGTCAAAGTCGGCGTTAAATGCGGTACAGCACAGGGGGTGCAGCTTCAGTGCGCGACCCTCAACCAGAATGGGCTCAAATGCCTGAATACCCAGTCTGTGCAGCGTAGGTGCACGGTTGAGCATAACAGGACGGTCCTTGATGATCTCGTCCAGAGCATCCCAAACCTCGGTAACGCCCTTGTCGATCATCTTCTTAGCGGACTTAATGTTATTGGTCAGGCCGTCGGCAACCAGCTTCTTCATAACGAAGGGTCGGAACAGCTCAATAGCCATTTCCTTAGGCACACCGCACTGATACAGCTTCAGCTCAGGACCGACAACGATAACAGAACGGCCGGAGTAGTCAACACGCTTACCCAGCAGGTTCTGACGGAAACGACCCTGCTTACCCTTCAGCATATCAGAAAGGGACTTCAGCGCGCGGTTGTTAGCACCGGTAACAGCACGACCACGGCGGCCATTGTCAATCAGAGCATCCACAGCCTCCTGCAGCATCCGCTTCTCGTTGCGGATAATGATGTCAGGCGCATGGAGCTGGATCAGCCGCTTCAGGCGGTTGTTACGGTTGATAACTCGGCGGTACAGGTCATTGAGGTCGGAAGTAGCGAAACGGCCACCGTCCAGCTGAATCATAGGACGGATATCCGGAGGAATAACAGGCAGAACATCCATAACCATCCAGGCAGGATCGTTGCCGGACTCACGGAATGCTTCCACAACCTCAAGACGCTTTACAAGACGCAGCTTCTTCTGAGAAGATGCAGTCTTCAGTTCGGCACGCAGTTCCTTGGATAGCTCGTCAAGATTGATCTGCTGCAGCAATTCCTTCACTGCCTCTGCACCCATGCCGGCCCGGAAATCGTCCTCATACTTCTCCCGCATATCCCGGTACTCTTTTTCAGTCAGCACCTGGTTGCGAGTTAAAGGTGTATCACCGGGATCAGTAACAATATAAGAAGCAAAGTACAGAACCTTCTCCAAAATCTTAGGAGAAATATCCAGGATAAGGCCCATCCGAGAAGGAATACCCTTAAAGTACCAAATATGGCTGCAAGGAGCGGCCAGCTCAATGTGGCCCATCCGCTCACGGCGCACCTTGGCGCGGGTTACTTCCACGCCGCAACGATCACAGATCTTGCCCTTATACTTGATCTTCTTGTACTTACCGCAGTGGCATTCCCAGTCCTTCTGGGGTCCGAAAATGCGCTCGCAGTACAGGCCGTCCCGCTCGGGCTTCAGGGTGCGATAGTTAATGGTTTCGGGCTTTTTTACTTCACCGAAGGACCAGCTACGGACCATATCGGGAGATGCAATGCCAATTCGAATGGCATCAAAAGTTACATCAGCCATACTCTCGCCTCCTTAATCTTCGTATACATCGTCGTCTGCATCAACAGCGCCGAGTACATCCATAATATCTTCCGGACCGTCCTCATCAATGATGAATCCGGAATCCAACACCTCATTGGTGTCTACGACCATCTGGCTTCTCTGGTCGGGAGTGTAGATGATATCATCATCCTCGTCCTCGTCCTTCAGCTCGATCTCATTGCCCTGCTCGTCCAGAACGCGGATATCCAGGCAAAGTGCCTGCAGTTCCTTAACCAGAACCTTGAAAGATTCAGGCACGCCGGGCTTGGGAATATTGCTACCCTTAACGATAGCTTCGTAAGTCTTTACACGACCGGTTACGTCGTCGGACTTAACAGTCAGGATCTCCTGGAGGGTGTAAGCAGCGCCGTAAGCTTCCAGCGCCCAAACTTCCATTTCACCGAAACGCTGACCGCCGAACTGAGCCTTACCGCCCAAGGGCTGCTGAGTAACCAGTGCGTAAGGACCGGTGGAACGGGCGTGGATCTTATCATCGACCAGGTGGTGCAACTTCAGGTAGTAGGGATAACCAACCGTTACCAGGTTATCGAAGGGCTCGCCGGTACGGCCATCATACAGGATGGTCTTACCGTCTTCACGCAGACCTGCCAGCTTCAGGGTATCACGGATATCCTTCTCGTTTGCACCGTCAAATACAGGTGTAGCAACCTTCCAGCCCAGGGCCTTGGCAGCATAACCCAGGTGAACTTCCAGAACCTGACCGATATTCATACGGGAAGGAACGCCCAGGGGGTTCAGAACCACGTCCAGAGGCGTGCCATCAGGCAGGAAGGGCATATCTTCCTCAGGCAGAACGCGGGAGACAACGCCCTTGTTACCGTGACGACCTGCCATCTTATCGCCAACAGAGATCTTTCTCTTCTGGGCGATATATACACGGACAGACTTGGTAACACCGGGAGCCAGCTCGTCGGAGTTCTCCTTGGTAAATACCTTGACATCCACAACGATGCCGCTTTCACCGTGGGGCACCTTCAGGGAGGTATCACGGACCTCTCTTGCCTTTTCGCCGAAGATAGCCCGCAGCAGGCGCTCCTCGGGAGTCAGCTCGGTCTCACCCTTGGGGGTAACCTTACCAACCAGGTAATCACCGGAGTGGACCTCAGCGCCGACACGGATAATACCGTTCTCGTCCAGATCCTTCAGGGTATCCTCACCAACATTGGGGATATCACGAGTGATTTCTTCCGGTCCGAGCTTGGTGTCACGGGCCTCGGTCTCGTGTTCCTCGATATGGATGGAGGTAAATACGTCCTCACGAACAAGGCGCTCGTTCAGAAGAATGGCGTCCTCATAGTTGTAACCTTCCCAGGTAACAAAGCCAATCAGCACGTTCTTACCCAGCGCGATCTCACCGTCTGCGCAGGAAGGACCGTCGGCAATGATCATCTCATTAGAAACGCGGTCGCCAACCTTAACAATGGGACGCTGATTGATACAAGTACCGGCATTATTCCGGGCAAACTTAGTCAGGCGGTAGTTCTTGACCTCACCATCGTCATAGATAACGGTGATCTCATCAGCGGAGACAGCCTGAACAGTACCCTCACCCTCAGCCTTTACGCAGACCTCGGAGTCTACGGCTGCGGCATGCTCGATACCGGTAGCAACAATAGGTGCCTCGGTAGTCAGCAGAGGAACAGCCTGACGCTGCATGTTTGCGCCCATCAAGGCACGGTTTGCGTCGTCGTTCTGCAGGAAGGGAATGAAAGAAGTTGCAACAGAAATCATCATTCTGGGAGAAACGTCGATGTAGTCGATCACATTGCGATCAACTTCAATAATCTCGTTTCTGTGCCGGCAGGTAATACGGGCGTTAGCCAGGCGGCCTTCCTCATCCAGAGGCTCGTTGGCCTGACCAATATAGAACTCGTCTTCTACGTCAGCGGACATATAGTCCACCTGATCGGTAACCTTACCGGTCTTCTTATCTACCTTGCGGTAGGGAGCTTCCACAAAGCCATACTCATTGATCTTTGCAAAGCTTGCCAGGTAGTTAATCAGGCCGATGTTGGGACCTTCAGGGGTCTCAATGGGGCACATACGGCCATAGTGGGTGTAGTGAATATCACGAACATCCAGGGATGCGCGCTCACGGCTCAAACCGCCGGGGCCCAGTGCGGACAGACGGCGCTTGTGCGTCAGCTCAGCCAGAGGGTTATTCTGGTCCATGAACTGAGACAAGGGAGAAGAACCGAAGGATTCCTTAATTACAGCGGTAACAGGACGAATATTGATCAGGCTCTGAGGAGTAACCGCATCCAGATCCTGAACAGTCATACGCTCACGGATCACACGATCCAGACGGCTGAAGCCGATACGGAACTGGTTCTGCAGCAGCTCGCCGACACAACGCAGACGACGGTTGCCCAGGTGGTCAATGTCATCGGATGTACCGATACCCATCGCTACACAGTTCAGGTAGTTGATGGAAGCCATAATATCGTCAGCAATGATGTGCTTGGGAATCAGATCGTCGATCCGCTCTGCAATAGCCTCTGCCCAATCAGTAGGATTGGACTCCAGCATTTCCTTCAGGACAACAAAACGAACCTTTTCCTTAATGCCGTAGGTCTTGGGATCAAAATCCACAAATCCAGCCATATCAACCATGCCGTTAGACAGCAGCTTAACGTGCTGATCACCAACCTTGACAACAGCCTCATTGACACCCTTAGCGCTAAACTCACGGGCATCGGCACGGCTGATGATCTCACCGGCCATAGCCAGGATCTCACCGGTCATAGGATCAACAATAGGTTCTACAAGCTCCTGACCGGACAGACGGGTGCCAATATCCATCTTCTTATTGAACTTATAACGACCGACAGCGCTTACATCATAACGATGTGCGTCAAACAGCAGGCCCTCCAAGTGGGCAGCAGCGGTCTCAACCGTGGGAGGTTCACCAGGACGAAGCTTGCGGTAGATTTCCAGCAAGCTCTCTTCACGGGTCTTGCAGGTATCCTTCTCGATGGTAGCCAGAATCCGGGGATCAGTGCCAAACATCTCCTTGATCTTCTCATCGGTATCGACACCGAGAGCACGGATCAGGCAGGTAATGGGCAGCTTGCGGTTCTTATCAATGCGTACCCAGAACACGTCGGACAGGTCGGTCTCATACTCCAGCCATGCACCGCGGTAAGGGATAACGGTAGCATTGTAGGTATGCTGATCAGCCTTATCCACCTCGTGGCCGTAGTACATGCCGGGACTACGGACAATCTGGGATACGATGACACGCTCAGCACCATTGATCACAAAAGTGCCGCCGTTGGTCATAATGGGGAAATCGCCCATAAAGATTTCCTGTTCCTTGATCTCATCGGTCTCCGTGTTGCGCAGACGAACACGAACCTTCACAGGACGGGCATAGGTGGCATCCCGCTCCTTGCATTCCTCAATGGTATACTTGGGCTTGTCCTCCATGGAATAATCCAGGAAGCTCAGCTCCAGTTTGCCGGAGGAATCGGTAATGACACCAACATCCTTAAAGACTTCCCGAAGTCCTTCATCCAGGAACCACTGGTAGGAGTCCTTCTGGATCTTCAGCATATTGGGCATCTGCAGAATTTCCTCGTACTTTGCGTAGCTCTTACGCATGGTCTTGCCAAACATTTGGTCTTTGACCATTGCCATAGGATCATCACAGCCTTTCTTTCAGCTTTCGCCGGAATCTTACTTTGATACGCGTGGGTTAGTTGTCGCTTTTTTGTTCCCCCATCTTGACATTTCATTGAACACGTGGTAACATAAAAGCACAAAGGGGCATATGCCAAGAGGGCATACTCCCACAATATTCTGTTCGATTTTACCACAACTCCCTACTATTGTCAATAGGGAGTTTTCTTTTTTCTCATATATTTATACATAAAAACCCGTCCGCCATCAATGATGACGAACGGGAAATTTTATTATAGTTCGGAATAACCGTAGCTGTTAACCACGGCATCAATCTTTTGGCCTGCTTTGCAGTAGGGACAATTCTGGTATTCATAGCTTGCGTAATCCGGCAAATCCTCGATACTATACACAGAACGAACCGGATGTCCCAATATCTCATCCACAGCCCGATAGATTGCAGCAACGCCGGCAATATGGCCACCATAATATTGGATTGCCTCAATAGCCCGCTTTGCTGTGAAGCCGGTAGTTACGGAGGCCATTAGGATAAGCACGTGCTTATTGCGAATCATCGCCTGAATATTATCCCGGAAAATAATACTGGAGGATGTACTGAATTCAGGCTCTATCACATAGATGGTCTGATGCTGGTTAATGGTACAAAAGCCTGTCTTTGTCAGTTCTTCACCAACAAATGTTCCCAGGACTGCTGTGCCGTCAAGGCATAGAATTGTATCCACAGGCGTATTGTTGATAAAATTGGAAACCAAAGCCCTGGCACTCTCTTTCGCTTCGCTAAGCCGGGTTTTTTGATATGTAATATCAATGTAATAATTGATATGACTGTGATTGGTTGCAAAATGTCCCATTGCAACACGCAGGGGTACACTTCCACGCTTAATAGGCCATGCTTTAATATCAATCATTTTATATTCCTCCTAAATGAAAAAGCGTTTTCGCCGCCCGGCAACAGCGTTTTACCGGGCAGAAAAAACGCTTTTTTCTATCATAACCCAAGCAATCTCTTCTTGTCAAGAATTTTATTTTGTTTTGGATTGCAAAGCCTCTTCAAAAGCCAAAAACTGATGGGCAATAACCTTGCACATTCTGCGCTTACGAATCAAGGTATGCACTTCTTCAAATGTATACCACTTTGCATCCACTGTCTCTCCAGGCTGCAGCACCACATCCTTAGCGGGAGTCTCTCGCTTCAGGCAGTAATGGTCAAAATGCAGTCTTCGGCGGGTAGTAGCGCCAAGCAGTTCAAATTCATTCTCCTCTGCCCGGATACCGGTTTCCTCAAACACCTCACGGACAATAGCCTGGAGGGAATCCTCCCCTGCCCTGACTGCACCGCCGGTGTTTTCCCAAGTACCTCCAAAGGATTTTTCCGGGGCGCGCTTTGTCAAAAGCACATTTCCCTTTCCATCGTAAATCCAAACGCATACCACCAGGCCATATTCGCCAAGATGCCATGCATTGCCCCGTCGATGTACCCGACCAGTCTTTTTCCTGTTTTTGTCGTAGATATCATTCAGTTCAGTCAAAGTCGGGCACTCCTCTCTTTCTTAATCTAAGCCTTCACCGGCATCCTTATAACTACTGTCCATAGGTGTTTTTATATCGGCTTCATTTTGGTATCTACCAACTACATTGGCTGCCAGTTCCACCGGAAGCAGCGTACCTGCACCGGCAACACAACCGCCGGGGCAAGCCATACCTTCCAGCAAGTAACCGTTGTACTTACCGGCCTTTGCCAGTGTCATCAGTTTTCTACACTCACGCAAGCCTTCAGCACGAGCAGTTTTAACTTCAAGATCCGGATTGTTTTCGCTGATCAGATCACTAACCGCTTTTGCAACGCCACCAGAAACCGCAAAGCCACGACCTGCAGCAGAGCCTTCGTTCAGGTCGAACATCGGCTCAATAGTCTCAAAATTAATTTCTTTCGCCTCAAACATACCTTGCAGTTCTTCAAAGGTCAGTACAAAATCCACATCAGACCGAATATCCGCACGGATAGCTTCCAGCTTCTTTGCAGCGCAAGGACCTACAAAAACAACCTTGCTGCCGGGGTATTTTTTCTTCATCAGCCGGGCAGTGTAAACCATAGGTGTAAGAGTCATAGAAATCTTGCCGGTTTCACTGGGATAGAGCTTATGGATCATAGAATGCCATGCAGGGCAGCAAGATGTGGCCATATAGTTCTGCTCGGCAGGAACTTTCTCCACAAAGTCCTTGGCTTCCTCGATCGTACACAAATCTGCACCAACAGCAACCTCAACAATCCGTGCAAAACCAAGCTGCTTCATAGCGGCAATGAACTTACCGGGGGTGGAATGTTTACCGAACTGACCGATAAATGCAGGCGCAACAATAGCGATAACCTTATCGCCTTTGATAATAGATTGAATTACCTGGAAAATTTGACCCTTATCTACAATCGCACCAAAGGGGCAGGAAACCAGACACTGGCCGCAGGCTACGCACTTATCCTGATTGATCACCGCACGGCCTTCCTCGTCGGAGACAATGGCATCCATACCGCAGGCAGCCTGACAGGGCCGCTCCATGTGGATAATCGCATGGTAAGGACAAGCCTTTGCGCATTTGCCACACTTGATACATTTCTCAGGATCAATATAGCTCTTGCCGTTTACAAAGGAAATGGCATCCTTAGGACAAACCTTTTGGCAGGATGCCGCCAGGCAGTTCTGGCAGGACTCTGTTACCCGATACTGATTTGTAGGGCAAGCGTGGCAAGCATAAGGAATAATGTTAATAAGCGGAGGCTCGTAATACTGCTCCGCAACAGCAGCCGCATCCATACCCTCGGTCATCAAATGATGGGTCTGAATGGGACGAATGTTCAAGCCCATAGCCAGGCGGACACGTTCGCTGGCAATAGCACGCTCCAGGAATACGGATTCCCGGTGCAAAGGCCGATCGCCGGGTACAATAATGTAAGGAAGTTCGTCCACGCCTTCGTAGCCACGGCCGGAATAGGCCATCCGTGCCACTTCAGTGAACACATTCTTCCGGATATCTGTAATAAGTGACGGTATGCCTCGCATAAATACCTCCAAATTTGTTAAAACATAAATACATCATCATTTAGTATAACATTTCAGCAAAAATAGTCAAGTAACTTTCTTTTCCATCCCGCCGTTTTTCTTTTCCATCCCGCCGTTTTTCTTTTCCATCCCGCCGTTTTTCCAAGCTTTCCTGTTGCTTTTTCAGAAAAATCGTGTATAATACATTCCGTCAAATATGTCTATGTTCAGTATGGTTGGCAGCGCACCTTCTTTGGGAGCTTGGACACAAAACGCAGTTGCACCTCACAAAGGTGCAA
>JAZOVI010000119.1:0-19901 GCA_045658625.1 Faecousia sp. | reverse complement strand
GACGAGGAGCTGCTGGAGCTGGTCGAGATGGAGATTCGCGAGACTCTGTCCTTCTATGAGTTCCCCGGCGACGACATCCCCGTCATCAAGGGTTCTGCTCTGAACGCTCTGATCTCTGAGTCTACCGATCCCTCTGCTCCCGAGTATGCTTGCATCAAGGAGCTGATGGACAACGTCGACAGCTACATTCCCACTCCCCCCCGTACCAACGAGCTGCCCTTACTGATGCCCGTTGAGGACGTCTTCACCATCTCCGGCCGTGGTACCGTTGCTACCGGCCGTGTTGAGCGTGGCCAGCTGAACCTGGGCGACAAGGTCCAGATCGTCGGTCTGTCCGAGGAGTCCAAGGACACCACCATCACCGGTATCGAGATGTTCCCCAAGCTGCTGGTCTACGCTGAAGCTGGCGACAACATCGGCGCTCTGCTGCGTGGTATCGAGCGTACCGGCATCGAGCGTGGCCAGGTTCTGTGCAAGCCCGGCACCATCAAGCCTCTGACCAAGTTCGCTGGCCAGGTTTACGTCCTGTCCAAGGAAGAAGGCGGCCGTCACACTCCTTTCTTCAACAACTACCGTCCTCAGTTCTACTTCCGTACTACTGACGTTACCGGCATCATCAACCTGCCCGAGGGCGTTGAGATGTGCATGCCCGGCGATAACGTTGTTATGAACGTTGAGCTGATCACCCCCATCGCTATCGAGAAGGGTCTGCGCTTCGCTATCCGTGAAGGCGGCCGTACCGTTGGTTCCGGTGTTGTTACCGAGATCTTCGAGTAATCTATAGCCTATCAAATCTCCTAACCTTTTGGTTGGGAGATTTTTTATTCTCATAATATTATGATTATTTTCAATAATTTCTTGATTTTGCTGTTGGCAAGAGGGGAGAGGGTCTGTTATAATAAATGCAGTAAATTAGGATGGTGGAAAAATGAAGGTACTTTGGGAAAAAATTAAGGAGGCGCAGATCTCTGCGCTGCCGATCACCGCGATTGTGTATGTATTGGCACTTACGCCTCTGTTTGAATTTTCAACGGCAGAGCTCATCACATTTAGTATTGGCGCGGTGTTGCTCATTTTGGGCATTGGTCTGTTCAATCTGGGTGCGGATATTGCGATGACCCCAATCGGTACACACGTGGGTTCCGGCTTGGCGAAGCAGAGAAAATTAGGATTACTTCTTGTGGTTTGCTTTGTTCTTGGTATGTTGATTACCGTTGCTGAGCCGGATCTGCAAGTCCTTGCCAAGCAGGTAAGCGCTGTGATGAATGGAACATTGCTGATTTATGCTGTTGGTTTAGGTGTTGGCACATTTCTTGTTATTGCAATTCTGAAAATTGTCTTTAAGAAATCTCTGTCCAACATTCTGATGCTGTTTTATATGTTACTTTTTGCTTTGGCGCTGATTATGGCTGTCAATGGCAAGCTAGATATGCTGCCTATGGGTTTTGATTCCGGCGGCGTAACTACCGGTCCTATTACCGTACCCTTTATTATGGCGTTGGGCGTTGGTATTTCCGGTGTTTTGGGCGACCGGAGAAGCAAGGAAAACAGCTTCGGTTTGGTAGCGTTGTGCAGTGTTGGTCCTATCCTGGCTGTTCTTGTTCTTGGTATTTTCTCCAGCGGTGATCTGACATATCAAGTACCGGATTATACCGTAGGCAATGATATTATCAGCGCATTTTCCTATACGCTTTTGCATACTGCCAAAGAAGTTGCTATCGCCTTGGGACTTATTGTTGCATTCTTCCTCATCTGCCAGATTGCATTCCTCCATCTGCCCAGGCGGCGGCTTTTGAAGATCGGTCTTGGTGTAATCTTTACTTACATCGGTCTTGTTATTTTCTTGACAGGCGTTAATGTTGGCTTTATGCCTATCGGCTATAAGCTTGGCTATTCCTTGGCTGGTGGAAATAAGCTGATTCTTACCGGTATTGGTCTTGTTATGGGTGTACTTGTTGTTCTTGCTGAGCCTGCCATTCACGTACTGAATCAGCAAGTTGAAGAGGTAACAGGCGGACTTGTTACCCGCAAGGCTATGATTACCGGATTGTGCATTGGCGTCGGTGCGTCTATTACATTGTCTGTTATCCGTGTTATTTTTGATTTTTCCCTGGTATATTACATCATTCCCGGTTATTTCATCTCCTTGGCACTGAGTTTGTTTGTGCCGCCTGTCTATACCGCTATTGCTTTTGACTCCGGTGGTGTTGCCAGTGGTCCTATGACCTCCGGATTTATTCTGCCTTTTATTACCGGTGTTTGTGTGTGCCTGCAGGGTGAAGCGGCGGTGCTGCGAGATGCCTTTGGCGTGGTTGCACTGGTTGCTATGACACCGCTTATTACCATTCAGCTTCTCGGATTCCGTTCCATTGTAGATCGCAAGATGAAGGAACGGCGGGCGATGAAGAAGATTCTGGATGCGGATGATCAGCAGATTATTAGCTTTATGTAAGGAGGAACAGTATGTCTAATACATTTAATGGCTCAGATATTCAAAAGTTGAAACTCCTCTTTACGGTAGTGGATCGTACCAAAGGCGAGTTTTATATGGACGTGATTAGCCAGTATGAGGTAAATTGCCAACTTGCAATGCCTGGTACAGGTACGGCTGCTTCCGAACTTATTGATATGTTAGGTCTCAATAAGCATAAGGCGGTTATTCTTAGCGTTGTCCGGGAGGATAAGGTGGAGTCTATTCTCCAGGGATTGGAGGATCGCTTTCATACCATTAAAAACGGTAAGGGAATTGCCTTTGCCGTTCCGCTGAGCAGCGTAATCGGTGTAAACCTGTATCAATTTTTGAGTAATAACCGGGTAGGGAGGGAATAAGTATGAAGACAAATAACCACGAGGTCATCTTTGCAATCGTAAATTCTGGCTTTGCTGAGGATGTAATGGATGTAGCCCGGGAACAGGGTGTACGAGGTGGTACAATTCTCAATGCCCGAGGCGTCGCAAGAGAAGATGCGGCTGCATTTTTCGGCATTACACTCCATTCGGAAAAGGAAATTCTTATGATGGTTGTGGAGAAGGATATCCGCGACAAGGTGCTCAATGCCATTTATAAAGAAATGGGTATGGCTAAGGTTGCCCAGGGTATTGCCTTTTCGCTGCCGGTTTCTGATGTTACAGGACTTGTACAGCAGGAAGAAAAGAAAAAAGTATAACAAAAAGCACCGCAAAAGCGGTGCTTTTTGTTATACAACACAAGTCTATAAGCCGGGTTCTGTCTTGACAGCCATCTATCTAGTCCCGCAATTGCTCACGGGATCAAGCCACCTCTTGGGGACGGCCGGGCAAGCCTATTGTCCCACACACGGTGTTGCTCCGGATAGAGTTTACATCGTAAAACCTATGTCTCCATAGGCCGGGTGGGCTCTTACCCCACCTTTTCAGCCTTACCTATAGGAGAAACCTATAGGCGGTATATCTCTGTTGCACTTGTCCTGGGGTTACCCCCGGCGGGCGTTACCCGTTATCCTTGCCCTGTGGAGCCCGGACTTTCCTCACCTGGAGGCTTTCGCCTTCCAGCCGCGGCTGTCCGACCTGGTTGCTTTGCTATTTTACAGCAATGTGGCTTTCTTGTCAAACTTTTCTTGCAAAATATCCATATTGGGGCTATACTATAAGAAAAACCATTTTGGAGGGCCTTATGTCCAACAGATTTGATAATTATTTTTCTTCTCTTGCAAGGCAGCGCATAGCTGTGATTGGCCTTGGTGTCAGCAACAGACCTCTTGTTCGCCTTTTGCTGGAATATGGCAGTGTTGTTACCGGCTGTGATCGCACTCCTTATGAAAAACTGGATGCCGAGGTGCTGGAGCTGGAGCAGCTGGGCTGTGCATTAAAGACAGGGGATGACTACCTTACCGACATTCAGGCGGATATTGTGTTCCGTACCCCCGGTATGCACCCGAATAATCCTGCACTTTGCGCCCTTCGTGAAAAGGGTGTGCAAATTGTCAGCGAGATGGATGTGTTCTTTGAACTGTGCCCTTGCCCGATAATCGCGGTTACCGGTTCTGATGGAAAAACTACCACAACGACCCTGATTGCAGAACTTTTGAAGGCGGCAGGGAAGCGGGTTTGGCTTGGCGGTAACATTGGTACGCCGTTACTGTCCCTGTGCGGACAGATGGGCGAAAGTGATATTGCTGTGGTGGAGCTTAGTTCCTTCCAGCTTATGGATATGACCCACAGCCCTCACATTGCGGTTATTACGAATATTGCGCCCAATCATCTGGATGTCCATAAGGATATGGAGGAATATGTAGAGGCGAAGAAGGCAATCTATCGCTTCCAAAAGGATACTGACCGCCTTGTTGTCAATGGTGATAATGATATTACTGTGTCGCTTAAGAGTCGCGGTACGACCTTGTCCTTCTCCAGACAAGGGCAGGGGGATATTTGTCTGCAGGATGGTGTGATCACCCGTCGTGGTGAGCCTGTGCTGCCTGTTGCGGATATTTTGATTCCCGGTGTTCATAATATTGAAAATTATATGGCCGCTATTATGGCGGTAGAAGGCCTTGTAGAGGACGATATCATCCGTCAGGTGGCAAAGACCTTTGGCGGTGTAGAGCACCGTATCGAGCTTGTTAGGGTCAAGGATGGTGTTCGCTTTTATAATGACTCCATTGCATCCTCGCCCAGCCGCACCATTGCAGGCCTGCGGAGCTTTCCGGAAAAGGTTATTCTTATAGCCGGTGGCTATGATAAGAAGATCCCTTATGATGTTCTTGGACCGGAGATTTGTCAGCACGTAAAGAAGCTGTTTCTTGGTGGTGCAACAGGTCCGCTGATCCGTGCGGCAGTAGAGGCTTGCGATGGCGAAAATCCTGAGATTGTGGATTGTGGGAATTTTGAAGCGGCTGTCCGCGCGGCTGCAGCAGCTGCGGCACCGGGCGATGTGGTGCTAATGAGCCCTGCATCTGCTGCTTTTGACCAGTTTAAGAATTTTGCGGTTCGGGGTGCTTTCTTCAAAAAGATCATTAAGGAGCTTTAATATGGGAATTTCCCGATTTACAAGGATGGTTCGCCGTTATCTGCCTTTGGATGATTGCGGCGCGGTGATTGTGGCTGCCGGCAATGCTACAAGAATGGGCGGCATCGATAAGACCATGGCGCTTCTTGGCGGTGAGCCTGTGATTGTGCATACAGTAAGAGCTTTTCAAAGCTGCGATGCGATTAAGGAGATTGTGGTAGTAACAAGAAGTGATCTTCTTATGCAGGTTTCTGAGCTTTGCCACGACTTTTCAAAAGTGCGTGCTGTAGTAGTCGGTGGCGATAATCGTGTTGCTTCTGTACAGAATGGATTGAGTGCGTTGTCTTCTAAGGCTCGTCTTGTGGCTGTGCAGGATGGCGCAAGACCCCTTGTTTCCTTTGAGGTAATTGACAGGACAGTACGTGCGGCCCATAGCTATGGCGCGGCTGCGCCCGGTATTCCTGTGAAAGATACCATAAAATGCGTTACAGGCGGTCTGATAGCTTCTACGCCGGAGAGGAAGAGTCTGCAGGCTGTGCAAACTCCCCAGGTGTTTGATACAGATATTCTTCGTGGCGCGCTAAAGAAGGCAGTAAAGGACGGCGCGGAAATTACCGATGACTGTTCCGCTGTGGAGCGTATCGGTCTGCGCATCCGTATGGTCGAGGGCGATGAGCGGAATATTAAAATTACAACGCCGATGGATCTGAAACTGGCAGAAATGTTGTTGGAGGACAGAAAATGAGAATTGGGCACGGTTATGACGTGCATCGCCTGACAAGCGGAAGAGACTTGATTTTGGGCGGTGTAAAGATTGAATACCCTTTAGGGTTGCTTGGTCATTCCGATGCGGATGTCCTAATCCATGCTGTAATGGATGCGCTATTGGGCGCTGCGGCGCTCTGGGATATCGGTTATCATTTTCCGGATACTGACCCGGCTTATAAAGGCGCGGATTCTCGTATGCTGTTGCGGATAGTGGGGGAGAAGATCACCTCTGCTGGATACAGTGTTGCTAATATCGACGTAACGATGATCGCTCAGCGGCCTAAATTAAAGGAATATATTCCACAGATGGTAGAAAATATTGCAGCAGATCTGCATATTTCCCAAAACCAAATCAACATCAAAGCAACCACTGAAGAGAAAATGGGCTTTACCGGCGATGGTTCGGGTATGGCTTGCCACTGCGTTTGCTTATTAAATGAAATTGAATAACCACGCAACCCTCCTGGGCATAGAATGCTCGGGAGGGTTTTGCTATGAAATATTGTTTTATAACACTACGATCTTTAACTATGGCACAAAAGGCGGAGGCTTTGTTGAGTAGAAACGGAATAGGCTGTAGCGTACAGCGCGCTCCCCGGTGGATGGAAGAGCAGGGATGCGGAAATGGCTTGCGGGTGAACTGTGAAGATATCGGGGAATGTGTGATGATTCTTCAAAGGAATAATATCCCCTATAAACGGGTATATCTGCGCCGTGAAAATGGAAAAATGGAGGAAATGGTGTAATGATATATTTGGATAACGGCGCAACATCTCGCTATAAACCTCAAAGTGTAGAAAAGGCAATGGTCCATGCGTTGAGGACCTGCGCAAATCCCGGCCGCGGTGGTTATGCCGCCGCGGACCGGGCGGCGCGGGTTGTATATGATTGCCGATGTATTGCTGGAGAGTTGTTCGATTGTCCACCTGAGCAAATCATATTTACGAAGAACTGTACAGAAGCCTTAAATATTGCCATACGCACACTCATAAAACCTGGAAGCAAAGTCGTAATATCCGGCTTTGAGCATAATGCAGTTACCCGCCCGCTTTATGCACTTGGTGCGAAAATAACCATTGCAGGAAGGCGTTTATTTGATCCTGAGGATACGATAAAATCCTTTGAAAATGCTATAAAAAACGGCGTGGATACTGCAGTTTTTACCCATTGTTCCAATGTTTTTGGATATATATTGCCTGTAAAAGAAATTGCAAGAATATGCAGAAAATATAGTGTTCCATTCATTATTGACGCAGCGCAATCTGCCGGAATTCTGCCGATTTCGTTGCGGGAGCTTGGTGCGGACTTTATCGCGATGCCTGGGCATAAAGGACTGCTTGGTCCCCAGGGGACGGGAATGCTGCTGTGTGGAAAGCTGCCGGATCCTTTGATGTATGGCGGAACTGGCAGCCTGTCCGCATTGCAGGAAATGCCGGATTTTTTGCCAGACCGTGGGGAGGCTGGAACATTGAATGTACCTGGGATCGCAGGCCTTTCCGCCGGGATGCAGTACCTGCTGCGGGAAGGTATAGATAAAATATGCGATCAGGAAAGAAGAGCGGCAAAATTATGTGGTTCTGTTTTGGAGAAAATGGGATTACAGGTATTTACGGGGGAGGGGCAGATCGGCACAATTTCTTTTGTTTCCCGATGCGATTGTGAGGAAGCGGCGAAGGTTTTGGCAAAGCACAATATTGCGGTCCGGGCGGGCCTGCACTGCGCACCTCTTGCTCATGAAAGCGCAGGTACACTTTCCACAGGAACGGTGCGATTAAGCTTTGGGGCAGATACCTCTGCGGAGCAGGTCAATAACGTGAAAAATATCCTCAAAAAAGTATCACAATGGCTGTAAAAAGTATCTTTTCCTCTTGCTATTATTTTGCGCTTCCGTTATAATAAATAGGATAATAGGATTGTTATACGCATTTATAGAAATGCGTTGAAAATTGGACGAATGAGGGGTAGCCAGTATGAACGTATTACAAATGATCATACAACAGTTTTCAAGGATGCAGTGGACGGATTATTTGGATATTATTGCCGTTGCTTACCTGCTGTATGCCTTTTTGCCTCTTTTGCGTTCCAGTGGTTCGCTGCGGATTGTCGGCGTTATTCTTGGTATTATGGTGATTACCTGGATTACCGATATTTTGGAAATGCACGCCCTGAATTTTATTCTGACTCAGTTTTTGGCGGTCGGCCTTATTGCTGTGGTTGTTCTGTTTCAGCCGGAGATACGGCGTGTGCTGGCCCATTTGGGAAGTGTGCGGTTAAAGCGCTTTTTAGGTGCAGAGAAGCAGGATCAGGAGATGTTTTCTGTGATTTCCCAAACTGTTTCTGCTTGTGAGTATATGAGCAGGGAACGGGTTGGCGCGCTGATCGTCTTTGAACGAGATAGCCACTTGGATGAGTATTTCAAGACCGGAACCGTAATTGACGGCAGACTTTCCGATCCGATGATCCGTAACCTGTTTTTCCCCAAGGCAGCTCTGCATGATGGCGCGATTATCGTGAAAGACGGCCGCATTGCTGCTGCTGCCTGCGTGCTGCCCCTTTCCAACAGTTCCCGTCTCAGCGCAGATCTTGGCACCCGACACAGAGCTGGCGTTGGACTTAGCGAGATAACAGATGCAGTTGTGGTGATTGTTTCTGAGGAGACAGGTGCGATTTCTGTTGCGGTAGGTGGTGTATTGAAGCGTTACCTTGCCCCTCAAACCCTGGAAAAGCTGCTGCGCCATGAGTTGTGCAAGAGCGATGCCAAAGAAGAAGAGGGACTTGTGGTAAAGCTTCGTCAAAAGCTTCAAAAGAAGGATAAGGAGGGTGGACATAATGAAAAGTAAGTTATTGTCTATTTGTCTCTCCTTTTTAATGTCGATTGGCATCTGGCTGTATGTTACAAATGTTGTCAGCCCGGAATCCAGCGAAACTTTCCGTGATATCCCCGTGGAGATTCAAAGTCTTGCGCTCCTTGAGGAACGTGGCTTGGTAATCACAAGTATTAGCCATCCTCAGATTGATCTTCAGCTTTCCGGAAACCGGACGGATCTGATGCAGCTTAATAGCGGGAATATTCGTGTATATGCAGATGTTTCCAAGATTTACGAACCCGGTGAGCATGCGCTCTCTTATACGCAAGTATTTCCGGGAACGGTTCCCGACAGCGCGATTGAGGTGCTGAGCCGCTCACCGGATGCCATCCGTGTTACCGTGGAGAGAAAAGCAAGCAAAAAGCTGAATGTGGAAGTAGAATATAGAGGCGCAGTCCCTCAGGGATATCTGACGGACGAGGCAAATATTCAGTTGAGCGCAAAAACGGTCCACATTTCCGGACCACAATCGTTGGTTGAAGCAGCAGTAACTGCAAAAATAACAGTAGACCTTACGAATTGCACAGAAACAATCTCTAATTATTACCAGTACTCCCTTGTTGATGCGTCTGGAAATTTGATTGCAAGCGATAGTATTCGTTCGGATGTGGCCTTCATTCATGTAAGTTTGCAGATACGGCAACTGAAGGAAGTGCCTATTACCTTCGACGTGATTTATGGAGGCGGTGCAACTGCGTCCAATACAAGCATCCAGGCAAGTATGGAAACCATTCAGATTTCCGGACACAAGAATATTCTGAAGGACATCTCCTCCATTCACTTAGGTGAGATCGTTCTTGCGGAGAAAATGGAAAGCGGTAATATTGTACTGCCTGTGGAGCTTCCTGCCGGCGTTCGGAATGAGACGAATGATCAGGAGGTTGTGGTTTCTGTTACGTTTACCGGATTAGAAACAAAAACCCTTTGGGTTACAAATATAAAAGCGGTTAATGTGCCGGAAGGAATGGTTGCCACTTTTGTGGATAAGAAATTGCAGGTTAAAATTCGCGGAACAAAGGAAGAGATCGCCGAGGTTGATGCCAGCGAAATCACTGTTTTGGTTGATTTTGGCGCTACCCGGGAAGGTACTTCCTCAATGCCTGCAAAGATTATCGTAGATGCCGGTGATCAATCCAATGTTGGTGCAGTCGGAACGTATACACTGATTGCAGATATGCGGCGCGCAGACTAAGGAGGAGAGAACTTGATTAAAAGTATGACCGGCTACGGCCGTGCAGTGGAAACTGTAAATAATCGGGAATTCACCGTGGAGATTTCCTCGGTAAATAACCGCTATTTGGATTGTTCTGTCAGGCTTCCCAGAATACTTTCTTTTGCAGAGGAAGCTGTGAAGCAGACAGTTAAGCAGTATGTCTCAAGAGGCAAGGTGGAAGTCCACATCTCTGTTCGCAGTGAAGCAGCAGAGGACACCAAGCTGACACTCAACACACCTGTTGTAGAAGGCTATTTGAGCGCAATGCGGCAGATGGTGGATACCTATGGCGTTAAGGATGATATTTCCGTTTCTACATTGTCCCGTTTGCCTGAGGTATTCATTATGGAAAAGGCAAAGGCAGACGAAGAACAGTTGCAAAGCGATTTGATGTCTGTTCTGACAAATGCCCTGGAAAGCTATAACGCAATGCGTACTACGGAAGGCGAGGCGCTGGATCGGGATCTTCGCAGTCGCGGAAATACCATTTTGGAATTTGTAGCCAAGGTGGAAGCGGGAAATGCGCAGACTGTTGTGGATTATCGTAACCGTCTGGAGGCAAAGCTCCGTGAGGTGCTTGCCAGCACAACCATTGACCAGAGCCGTATTTTGACAGAAGCTGCCATCTTTGCGGACAAGGTTGCTGTTGATGAGGAGACGGTTCGTCTTCGCAGCCACCTGCAGCAGATGAATACGATGCTGGATGCCGGCGGTGCAATGGGTCGGAAACTGGATTTCTTGCTCCAAGAAATGAACCGGGAGGCCAACACCATCGGTTCTAAGTGTACGGATGTGGCATTGGCACGGATTGTTGTGGACATAAAGGCTGAGCTGGAAAAAATCCGGGAACAGACCCAAAATATTGAGTAAGAGGTTTGTATGAAGCTGATCAATATTGGTTTTGGCAGTATGGTTGCATCCGGTAGAGTGCTGGCTGTTTTAGATCCGGATTCCGCGCCCATTAAGCGTGTGATTCAGGAAGCGAAAGAGCGGGCAATGCTGATTGATGCTTCTTATGGCAGAAAGACAAAGGCGGTTATTATTATGGACACGGATCACGTAATCCTGTCCGCTGTTACACCTGACGCGCTGAGTGCGCGCCTTGCAGAAAAGACAGAACAGGAGGAGGCATAATGGGTAAATTATTTGTGATTTCTGGTGCTTCCGGTGTTGGCAAAAGTACAGTACTTAAAAAGGTTATGGCTCAGCGGGACGACCTGCAGTTTTCTGTGTCGGCAACAACAAGAGCTCCCCGGCCCGGTGAAGAGGATGGTGTGCATTACTACTTTGTTTCCAAGGAAACCTTTGAGCAGATGCTCAAAGAGGATGCCTTTGTGGAATACAGTGCACATGCAGCTAATTACTACGGTACTCCCAAGGCACAGCTGGAGGAGAAACTAAAGCTGGGCAATGTAATTTTGGATATAGAGCCTAATGGCGCGTTCCAGGTAATGGGAAAAAGAGATGATGTAATCCTTATCTTCATTATGCCGCCATCTATGGAGGAATTATCACGCCGGCTTTGCTCCCGGGGCGATACATCTCCGGAACAGATCCGGATACGGCTACAGCGGGCTGACTGGGAAATCAGCCAAAGCGCCCGTTATCATCATATTGTTATCAACAATCAGGTGGATGCCTGTGCAAATGAAATTTTAGAAATCATCGCAAACGCGGTGGACAAGTAATTGGAGGAAATTATTATGCTTTATCCCCCCGTAGCAGATCTGCTCAAGAATGTAGAAAGCCGTTATCTTTTGGTAAATGTAGTTGCCCAGCGTGCAAGACAAATTGCTGCTGATGCGGACGAGCGTCAGGAGGAGCTGCCTGAAAAGCCTGTTACAATGGCGATTTATGAGGTTGCAGAAGGCAAGCTTACCGCAGAACTGAAGGACGAATATAAATAAAACAAACAAGGTAAGGAGAGGGGATTATGATTGCAAAAATTGCTGTTTCTGCGGCTAATTTTGCCATTGATAAGCCCTATTCTTACTATGTACCCCAGGATATGTGTCTTGCTCACGGTATGCGGGTTGTTGTTCCTTTCGGAAAGGGTAATCACCGCACGGAGGGAGTAGTTCTCTCTATAGAGGAAGGTGCGCAGACGGGACTTAAGACGGTCCTGGAATCATTGGACAGAGAGCCTTTGGTAAGTGAGGAAATGCTCCGTATGGCGGCAATGCTTCGCCAGAGGTATTTCTGTACGTTTTATGATGCGATCCGTACGATTCTTCCAGCAGGTCTTTGGTATCAGACTAAGAATACCTATACCTTATGCGCAGATCGTTCCTGGCAGGAGAAAAAGCTCCGTCAGACAGACGGGCAAAAGCTTCTGGAACATCTTACAGAGCTTGGTGGCAGCGCCGATGATGCAGCGCTGAGAAAGGTTCTGCCGGATGAGGAGGCCTTTGAAAAGGCTATTGCTTACCTTCTGCGCAATAAGTGGATCACATCAAGTACAGATTATCTTCATAAGACGAATGAAAAGACGGAACGGGTGGCAATGCTTGCCACATCTGTTGAGGAGGCGATGGATTATGCATCCACTCGTCCCAAATCTGCCTTGATGCAGAAAAATGTACTGGAGCTGCTTTGTACCTTGGGTACGGCATCGGTGAAGGAACTGTGTTATTTCACCGGTGCGAAAACCGCAACGGTAAACCGGCTTGCCCAGTTGGGATATATTACCCTCTCGGAGCGGAAGGTGTTGCGTTGTCGGGAAATCACAAAAGCCGAGCTGGACGGACCTTTGGTTCTTAATGAAGAACAGCAGGAGGCCTATGCTGGTATTTCCGGACAGATGATGTCGGAAACACCGGGTGTGGCGCTTCTCTATGGTGTAACCGGGTCGGGAAAAACCTCGGTATATATCAAACTGATTGAAAAGGCCTTGGAAACCGGCAAACAGGCGCTACTGCTTGTGCCGGAAATTGCCCTGACCTCTCAGCTTCTGTCGCTGATGGCAGCCTATTTTGACGATAAGGTGGCTGTGTTGCACAGCAGTCTGCCGGCAGGTGAGCGGTTTGACCAATGGAATCGGGTGCGCTCCGGAGAAGCGGGTGTGATTATTGGCACGCGATCTGCGGTGTTTGCGCCTTGCCTCAATTTGGGTCTTATTATTCTGGACGAAGAGCAGGAACATTCCTATAAATCGGAAAACGCTCCCAGATATAGCGCAAAAGAAGTAGCCCTGTGGCGTGGCGCGAAAAATAATGCATTGGTACTCTTTGGTTCAGCGACACCCTCTGTGGAGACGATGTATTACGCCAAAAATGGTATCTATAAACTCTATCAGCTTAAAAAGCGCTACAATGGCCGCAATCTCCCCCTGGTGGAGATCGTGGATATGCGAAGAGAGATGGAGCAGGGGAATGACAGCTCCCTTAGTTATCCCTTGCAGGATGCGATGGGGGAAACTATGGAGAACGGGAAACAAACCATTCTGTTCCTGAATCGGCGTGGAAACAGCCGGGCGCTGATCTGCATTGACTGCAGGCAGGTGCCTGAATGCCCCAGGTGTGATGAACGGCTGACCTATCACAGTGCCAATAACCGAATGATGTGCCACTATTGCGGCTATTCTCAGGATGTGCCCAAGCGGTGCAGCTGCGGCGGTACGTTGAAGAGTGTTGGCGTTGGCACTCAGAAGGTGGAGCAGGAGATCGGGCAACTCTTTGCGGGCTCTAAGGTGGCCCGTATGGACACAGATACGGTTACTGCTTTAAATCCCCACGATAAGATACTTGAAAAATTCCAGACGGAAAACATCCCTGTTCTTTTAGGCACGCAGATGGTAGCCAAAGGCTTAAATCTCCCGGATGTTGCGCTTGTTGGCGTGTTGGACGGAGATATGGGGCTGTATAACGGAAGCTATCGGGCAGCCGAAACCACATTCAATATGCTCACACAGGTGGTGGGTCGCGCCGGAAGGGGAGAAACTGCCGGACGAGCTATCGTACAGACAATGACCCCTGAGCATAAGGTAATTACCTTGGCGGCTCAGCAGGATTATGATGGTTTTTACGAAATGGAGGTCGTTCTGCGCAAGCTTTTGCTCCATCCGCCTTTTGGTGATCTGGTTGTGGTTACATTTACCGGAAAGGACGAACGGCAGGTGCTTCACGGCGCGGCGAAATTCCGAAGCAGTATTCTTGCCTGTATGAATGCCCCCGTCTATCGGGAAGAACAATGTACAATACTCGGTCCTGCTGCTTGCGCAGTACCGAAGATAAATTATAGTTATCGTTATCGGCTTACACTTAAATGCAAATTTACACCGCCTTTGCGGCAGCTTGTGGCCCATATGCTTCGCCAGTTTTCCACGGATAGGGAAAACCGGGGTGTTACCGCATTTGCAGATGTAAACGGATACGAATAGAAAATGAGGAAAAAATGGGACTTAGAAAAATTCTTACAACAGAAGATAGCGCTCTGCATAAGGTTTGTAAGCCTGTGGTAAGCTTTGATGAGCGCCTTTGGAAATTATTGGATGATATGCGTGAGACGCTGATCGAGTCTGGAGGTGTTGGACTTGCCGCACCTCAGGTTGGCATCTTGCGTCGAGTATTCCTCGTAGATGTAGGCGAAGAAGAGAATGAAATTATTGAATTTATCAATCCTGAAATTTTAGAGACCGATGGTGAGCAGATCGGTCCTGAGGGTTGTCTCAGTGTGCCGGGAAAATACGGCATCGTAAAGCGCCCGTATTATGCCAAGGTGAAAGCGCAAGATCGTTATGGCGATTGGTTCGAAGCTGAGGGTGAGGAACTGATCGGACGTTGTTTCTGCCATGAAAATGACCATCTGGATGGCATTATTTATACCCAGGTGATGGATCGATTTATGACTGACGAGGAATTATCCGCTGACGAATAATGCTTTGGAGGCATCCGAATTGAGAGTAGTGTTTATGGGTACGCCGGATATTGCGGCGACTTGCTTAGATAAAATTTTAGAAGACGGTTTCCAGGTGGTAGGTGTCTACTGTCAACCTGACCGCCCCAAGGGACGAGGTATGAAGCTGGTTGCACCTCCTGTAAAGGAATTGGCCATCGCCAATGACCTCCCTGTTTTCCAACCGGAGAATTTTCGGGATGAGGAGGCTGTGGAAACCCTCAAGACACTAAATCCCGATGTGATTGCTGTCGTGGCATACGGACGGATTTTGCCCCAAAAGGTGCTGGATGTGCCTCCTTTGGGCTGCATCAATATTCATGCAAGTTTGCTCCCCCAGTATCGTGGATCTGCGCCTTATCAGTGGGCGGTGCTGGACGGTTGTGCAAAAACCGGCGTCAGCGCCCAGTATATGGCGCTGAAAATGGATGCCGGTGATGTTATTGATGTGGCAGAAACGCAAATCGGCGAAAATGAAACAGCGGGTGAACTGCTAGATCGTCTTGCGGTGTTGGGCGCACAGCTGCTGAGCGATGTGCTGAAAAAGGTAGAAAATGGGGAAGCTGTCGCTGTGCCCCAAAATGAAGAAGATGTAACTTTTGCCCCTATGCTGGACAAGTCTATGTGTCCCATTGACTTTACTAAATCTGCGCAGCAGGTTCATAATCAGGTTCGTGGCTTGCATCCCTGGCCTGTGGCGACAATGGAGCTGCAGGGTAAGTGGTTTAAGGTACACCAAACGGTGATTGTAGAAGGCTCCGGCAAGCCTGGCGAAATTCTTGGTTTGACAAAAACCGGCCTTGTGATTGCCTGCGGCAGCGGTGCTGTGGAAATTCGTTCCTTACAGGCAGAAGGCGGCAAGCGTATGAATGCGCCGGATTATTTCCGTGGACATCCCTTGGAGGCCTAAGAATGGCGGCAAGAGAGACAGCGCTGAATGTGCTGATTGCTGTGCGGAAAGAGGCTGCCTGGTCTAACGGAATTCTTAAAAACTATATACAGCGGGACAAGCTGAGTGCAAAAGATGCAGCTTTGGCTACCCGGCTTTGTTACGGTGTTCTGCAAAACCAGGCTCTTTTGGATGCTTACCTGAAACAGCTGCTAACTGGCAGAATTAAGGACCTTCATCCTGTGGTACGGGATATTCTCCATTTGGGTCTGTACCAGATATACAAGATGGATCGCATTCCGGACTCTGCGGCAGTCAATGAATCTGTCCAGCTTGCAAAGAAGTATTGCAAATTCCCTAAGGCTTCCGGTCTTGTAAATGCGGTACTGCGAAATGCGGTACGAACTGCGGGACAGCTGGAAATGCCGAAGGGGTATGCGGAAAAGTATAGCCATCCCCAGGAGCTGATTGATTTCTTAAAGCCATACGTGGGAAAAGAGCATCTGGCGGCTATGCTGGAAGCTAACAATGAAATTCCCCCTATGACGGTGCAGGTCAATTTGAAGAAAACTACCTGGGAAGCTCTTTTGGAGCAATTTGCCCAGGAAGGCGTAGAAGCCCACCCCCATTCGGTATTTCCCCAATGTTTGATCTTGGAGAATACCGGCAATATTGAACAGCTGCCCTCTTTCCGGGATGGTCTGTTTTATGTGCAGGATGCGGCTGCTTGGCTTAGCGTTCAGTGCGCTGAGATAGCTGCGGGAGATCGGGTGTTGGATTGCTGTGCTGCACCCGGTGGAAAGAGTTTTGCCGCCGCCATTTGCGGCGCAGAGGAGATCCATTCCTGCGATATTCACCCTCATAAGGTTGAACTTCTGCAGAAAGGCGCAGACCGCCTTGGCTTTTCCAACATCCATCCGGAGTGTCACGACGCAACGGAATTTGTTCCTCATTGGCAGGAGACAATGGACGTTGTCATAGCGGATGTGCCGTGCTCCGGTTACGGTATTATCCGCAAAAAGCCGGATATTCGGTATAAATCGCCTAAGTCTATGGAAGAATTACCTGCGCTGCAGAAACAAATTCTGGAAACCCAGGCCCGCTATGTGCGACCCGGTGGAACGCTGCTGTATTCCACCTGTACCCTGGCTTGGCGTGAAAATGAAGCTGTTGTAGAAGCATTTTTGCAGGAGCATCCCCAGTTTAAATTGGAGAAACTGCCCTTGCCGGAGGGAGTTATGCAGACCCATGAGGGAATGCTAACGCTTATTCCCGGCGTTTATGATACAGACGGCTTTTTTATTTGCCGTATGCGGAGAGAAGAATGAACATTAAATCTATGACACTGCCGGAGCTGACAGATGCTCTGAAAGAAATAGGACAGCCGGCCTTTCGCGCGAAGCAGGTATATACTTGGCTGCATAAGGGTGTGCGGTCCTATGAGGAAATGTTGAATATCCCCAAGGGCCTGCGGCAGGAACTGGCAGAAAAATACCCTCTGTCTATACCGAAGGTTGTCCGTCGGCAGGAGTCTCAAAAGGATGGTACCATCAAGTATTTGTGGCAGCTGTCCGATGGCAACTGCATTGAAACGGTACTGATGCGCTACCACTACGGAAATACGGTCTGTATTTCCACAGAGGTGGGCTGCCTGATGGGCTGCGTATTTTGCGCATCCACCTTGGGCGGTTTGGTGCGCAGATTAGAGCCTTTTGAAATGCTGGACGAGGTGCTTTTCACCCAGGTAGAGTCGGGCCTGCCCATTTCACACATTGTTCTGATGGGTATTGGTGAGCCACTTGACAATCTGCCCAATGTCCTTCGATTTTTGGAGCTTGTCAACAGCGAAGAGGGTATGAACATTTCTATGCGGCATATTAGCCTTTCTACCTGTGGACTTGTGCCGAAAATCGATGAACTGGCAAAGGAAAAACTGCAGCTGACATTGTCTGTATCTCTCCACGCACCGTCCGATGAGATCCGGAACAAAATTATGCCTGTCAACAAGGCGTACCCCACAGATGTTTTGCTGGAGGCTTGCCGACGTTATTATGCAGCTACCAATCGTCGTATTTCCTTTGAGTATGCCATGATTGACGGGGTAAACGATACAGAAGAATGCGCCCGCTTACTGCTGAAAAAGCTGAAAGGCTTGCCGGCGCATATGAACCTTATCCCCCTTAACAGGGTGGAAGAGAGTCCGCTGAAGCCAAGCAGCCGAAGCGCAGTTATGAATTTTCAGAAGATTTTGGAAGATGGCGGTGTTCCGGCAACTGTCCGGCGCACTTTG
This sequence comes from Faecousia sp., assembly GCA_045658625.1. Lineage (GTDB taxonomy): Bacteria > Bacillota > Clostridia > Oscillospirales > Oscillospiraceae > Faecousia. The sequence goes on along the minus strand of JAZOVI010000119.1, from coordinate 1,997 downwards.
GGAAGCGATATTGACGCGTCCTGTGGCCAGCTTCGTCGAAAATATAATAAAGAAAAGCAAGAGAAATCCTGAAGGGAGCCGTAAATTATGCGTTATTGGGGATTAACTGACCTTGGTTGTGTTCGCCAGAAAAATGAAGATGCACTCCATATAGAGCAGCTTGGCAGAAGCGCCTTGCTGTGTGTGGTATGTGATGGTATGGGAGGTGCAAAGTCCGGAAATGTAGCCAGTTCTTTGGCTGCGGATACCTTTGTTCAGGAGATGAAACGGACTTGGAAAATGCGTAAAAAGGTTGGCTCTGTGGAACAGCTGATGTTCGAGGCTGCAAGCCTTGCCAATCTTACGGTTTATCGCCAATCCCAGGTCTCTGAGGAATATACCGGTATGGGAACCACATTGGTTGCTGCTGTTGTTCAGGGAAAGAACCTTAACTTGATCAATGTTGGCGACAGCCGGGCATATGCGGTAAGCAATGAAGGCATCCGCCAGATCACAACGGACCACTCCGTTGTCCAGATGATGATCGAGCGGGGTGAACTGACTGCGGAAGAGGCGAAGACCTATCCGGGCAAAAACTACATAACCCGTGCGATAGGCACGGAGGAGACTGTTACCTGCGACGGTTTCTGCCTGCAGGTTACCAAGGGGGAACATCTGCTCCTTTGCAGCGACGGTCTTACCAATGTGGTCAACGACCAGGAGATTTTATTCGAAGTGCTTCACGGCGGCACGCCGGACACTTGCTGCCAGCGTCTGATTGATATTGCAAAGCATCGGGGCGCACCGGATAATGTTACCTGCGCATTGATCACCTTTTGAGGCATAAGGAGATAGATTTATGGATAAATATATCGGCCGTCTTCTGGACGATCGCTACGAGATCATGGAAGTGATCGGCGTTGGCGGTATGGCCGTTGTTTATAGAGCAAAATGCCATCGTCTCAACCGTATGGTGGCAATCAAAATCCTCAAGGATGACTTTTTGGAGGATGAGGATTTTCGCAGCCGCTTCCACGCTGAGGGACGGGCTGTGGCAATGCTCAGCCATCCTAATATTGTTTCTGTTTACGATGTTTCTACCACCACCGGTGGGGATTACATTGTAATGGAACTGATTGAGGGTATTACCTTAAAGCAGTATATTGAGCGGAAAGGTGCGCTTAACTGGAAGGAAACCCTCCATTTTGCCCTCCAGATTGCAAAGGCTTTGGATCACGCTCACAGCCGTGGAATTGTTCACCGTGATATTAAGCCCCATAACATTATGGTACTGCGTAATGGCACGGTTAAGGTTGCTGACTTTGGTATTGCCCGTGGGATCGCCAAGGGAAATACCCTGCGGAAAGAAGCTTTAGGCTCTGTCCATTATATTTCCCCGGAGCAGGCAAAGGGTGAACACGTGGATGCTCGTTCGGATATTTATTCTCTGGGTGTTGTGATGTATGAAATGGCCACTGCCAAGCAGCCCTATGAGGGATCGTCTCCCATCAATGTGGCGTTGCAGCATATTAACGGCACGGCAGTAATGCCCTCAATGCTCAATACGGAAATTCCCGTCGGTCTTGAGCAGATCATAATGAAAGCAATGGAAAAAGACCCGGAGGCACGTTACGATTCTGCTGTGGCTATGGCGGAAGCTATTGAACAGCTTCTGAAGGATCCGGAAACCGTATTTCCTTACCCTATGCTGGAAATTGCTCCTCGGAACAACAGGCAGACAGATGAACCTCGTGTGGTAAGAATGCCGCAAAGGGATGGGGTGAAAAAGCCTGTGCAACTTCCTGAAGATGGCAGACGGCGTCAATCCCAGGGGAGAAAAACGGAGAAAAATTCCAATGTGGCTCGTATTGCCATTATTGCATGTACGGCTGCTATTGTGATTGCTATTGGCATTCTCGTTTTGCTCCTGAGCGGAAATCTCTTTGGAAGCGGAGAGAAAATGGTATCCGTTCCTGACTTAAATGGTAAAATGTTTGCTACCTTACCTTCTTATCCCG